>NZ_JACXWY010000020.1:0-76091 GCF_014764685.1 Allobosea spartocytisi | reverse complement strand
TGCTCTGCCGGAGCTTTCTCCGGCACCGATTTCTGTCTCATCTGCGCTCCTGAATGGCTGCGATGATCCAGAAATCCTCCCTTCCCGAAAATCCCGAATCTGTCTCAAGGGCGCTGACGGCGGACAGCATCCTCCATCGGGACGCCGCATCCGAAGCGCAGCATACTCCACCTGTCGCTCGTCTGATGCACCACGAGCTGACCTTGGCGCATTGCCCGAAAGCGGACCCCAACGATTCAGGGACCTGCCGGACGTCGGTGGCGCAATGCCTCGACGATCACCTTGAAGGCCGGGAGATTCTGTCGGCGGCTGGGATAATAGAGGAAATAGCCGTCGAAGAAGGGCGACCAGTCGTCCAGCACCTGGACCAGTTCGCCCGATGCGACCTGACGCTCCACGATATCGTTCGGTACGTAGGCGATGCCGTAGCCGTTCACCGCCGCATCGATCATGGCGTAGGAATTGTTGAAGGTGAGCTGACCGCTGACCCGGACGCGCAGCTCCTGTCCATCCTTCTCGAATTCCCAGGCATAGAGTCCGCCGGCTGTCTCGTGGCGCATGTTGATGCAGACGTGCCGGATCAGATCCTGCGGATGTTGCGGTACGCCGTGCATGTCGAGATACGCAGGCGATGCCACGGCCACCAGCCGCCAGTCCGGGCCGATCCGCACGGCGATCATGTCCTTCTCGACGCTCTCGCCCAGCCGGACACCGGCGTCGAAGCCCTCCTCGACGATGTTGCGGAAGGTGCTGTCGAGGATCAGCTCGACATGAATGTCGGGATAGTTCCGAAGGACTGGCTTCAGCTTCGGCCAGACGACGCTTTCGAGGGCGTGGTCGGAGAGCGTCAGCCTGATCGAGCCCGATGGCTTGTCACCCAGCGCCGTCAGCGCCGCGATCTCGTCCTCGATTTCGGCGATCCGCGGCGTGATGGTCTGGAGCAGGCGCTCGCCGGCGACGGTCGTCGCGACGTTGCGCGTGGTGCGGGTTAGAAGGCGAACACCCATGCGCTCTTCGAGTTGCTTAATGGCGTAGCTGATCGTCGACTGCGCGACGCCGATCTTCGCCGCCGCCCGGGTGAAGCTGTGCTCCTCGGCGACGACCTGAAACCACCTGAGCTGGTTGAGATCGGTCTTGTCCATAAGGCTTCCCGGTTCTGGCGCAGGCGAGATTAATCGATTTCATCGATTAGTTCATTCAAATTCAGACGGGTAATCGTTCGAAGGTTGAACCGCTATTTTGCACTGCAGCAACGGATGCAGGAGCGAAGCAACATGGCGGTCACCGCCGTATCGCATGAAGGAACCAAGTCGATCGCCTCCTGGGGCGCCGTCCTCTCGATGGCGCTTTGCGTGGCGCTGCTGATCGCCTCGGAGTTCATGCCGGTCAGCCTGCTGACGCCAATGGCCGAAGGACTGCGCGCGACCGAGGGTCAGACCGGACAGGCGATCTCGATCAGCGGTCTCTTCGCGGTCGCGGCGAGCATGATCATCACCACCGCCGCCGGGACGCTGAACCGCAAATGGGTCCTGGTCGCAATGACCGCCTTCATGTTGGTCTCGCTGCTACTGGTCGCAGTCGCCCCGAACTTCGCCGTCCTGATGCTCGGTCGCGCCCTGCTCGGAATCTGCATCGGCGGTTTCTGGGCCTTGGCGACGGCCGTTATCATGCGGCTGGTTCCGGAGAGCGAGGTGCCGCGCGCACTGGCGCTGATGTATGGCGGCCAGGCCATCGCGGCGGCCTTCGCCGCGCCCGTCGGCAGCTATCTAGGCGGCCTGTTCGGCTGGCGCTCCGTGTTCTGGGCGCTGACGCCGATCGTCGCCGTCAACCTCGTCTGGCATCTGCTCGCGTTGCCCTCACTCCCGGCGCGCCAGCGGCAGGATGTCCGGACCATGCTCGGCCTGCTGAAGCGCCCGTATTTCCTGCGCGGCCTCGTCGCCTCGATGCTGTCCTGGGGCTCGGCCTTCACGATGTTCACCTATCTGCGCCCGTTCCTGGAGCTGGTGACGGGGGCGGATGTGACGACGCTCTCCATCCTGCTGCTGGTGCTCGGCTGCGCCGGCTTCGTCGGAACCTGGGCTTCCGGTCGGTTTCTGAGCGGCAGCGTGGCGCCTCTCCTCAGACTTCCCGCGCTGCTGATGGGCGGCTGCACGCTCGGCCTCCTGCTGCTTGGCGGCTCGGTCGTCGCGGCCGGAGTTTTCCTGGCGGTTTGGGGCGCCATGAACACCGCCATGTCGGTGATCTGGATGACCTGGATGTCGCAGAACGCAGACGATGCGCCGGAGGCCGCCGGCAGCCTGATGGTCGCCGCGATCCAGGCCTCGATCCTGCTCGGCGCCGTGGTCGGTGGGCTGTTGCTCGATGGCCTGTCGATCTTCGCGACCTTCATGGGGAGCCTGATCCTGGCCGCCATCGGCGTTGCGCTGATCGGCAACGGTCGACGCCTGCTGAAGCCCGAATAGTCACAGAAGAACGGGAGATATCGATGAATACCAATACAGCCCCGGCGTCGACCCCACGCCTGGACCGTCGCGATCTGATGAAACTGACCGGTGCGGGCGCCGCCGTCTTGGCAGCCGCCCCTCTCTTCAACCTCTCCAACGCAAAGGCTCAGAGCATGCCAGCAGACTGGGACAAGACCTTCCCGAAGAGCGAGAAGGTCGATCACCAGAAGGTCTCCTTCAGGAATCGCTACGGCATCACCCTGGCGGGCGATCTGTACCTGCCCAAGGACCGGGCCGGCCGGCGGCTGGCGGCGCTGGCCGTCGGCGGTCCATTCGGCGCGGTGAAGGAACAGTCATCGGGGTTGTATGCGCAGACGATGGCGGAGCGCGGCTTCGTCACTCTGGCCTTCGATGCATCGTTCACCGGCGAAAGCGGTGGCGAGCCCCGCAACGTTGCCTCGCCGGATATCAACACCGAGGATTTCAGTGCCGCCGTCGACTATCTCGGGCTTCATCCCTCCGTGGACCGCGAGCGGATCGGCGTCATCGGCATTTGCGGCTGGGGTGGCATGGCCTTGAATGCGGTCGCCGTGGACAAGCGGGTGAAGGCCGTCGTCGCCAGCACGATGTATGACATGACCCGCGTCATGTCGAAGGGCTACAATGACAGCGTGACGCTCGAACAGCGCACGCAGGCGCTGGAGCAGATGAGCCGGCAGCGCTGGGAAGACGCCGCGAACGGAACCCCGGCCTACCAGCCGCCCTACAACGATCTGAAGGGCGGCGAGGCGCAGTTCCTGGTCGACTACCACGACTATTACCGGACGCCGCGCGGATACCACCCGCGTGCGGTCAACTCGGGCCATTCCTGGACCCGGACGACGCCGCTATCGTTCATGAACATGCCGCTCCTGACCTACATCAAGGAGATCTCGCCACGCCCGGTCCTGCTGATCCATGGCGAAAAGGCCCATTCGCGCTACTTCAGCGAAACCGCCTATGCGGCCGCAGCCGAACCCAAGGAACTGATGATCATCCCGGGAGCCAGCCACGTCGATCTCTATGACAAGGTCGACGCGATCCCGTTCGACAAGCTGACCAGCTTTTTCAACCGGCATCTGGCCGCGTGACGAAAGCCGGGATCGAAGGAAGTGGCGGCGATCCGAGCGCAACCGCTTCCCTTGGCAAGGAGTGCATCGAATGACACCGGGCACAAACCTTCGTCGCGCCTTGGGCGGCTTGACTTCCGGGTCTTCGCCCATTTCGGCCCTGGCAAATATCCGTTCAAGCTGGCATCGCCCGCGGTTCATTTCCGCGAGCGAGCGTCTCAACGAAGACAGCACGTCAGCCGACCCAAATCGGGCGGTAGCCATTCCGCAGGGCAGCGATGGCACTGGCGGCCACAAGCATGGTACCGCGCTCCGCGTCCGTCACCGGATCGATGCAGACACGAAATGACCCGTAGGCGCCGTCGGCCTCGATGGCGAATCTGCGCTGCTCCCCGTCGCCAACCGCGACGTGATCGACCGGCGTCCGGTCCAGGCCGCGCGAGGCGAAGGCGGCGGTGGCAATGACGTTCACGCCACGGCTCCTGCCAACGACGGAGCGTGCATCGTCGATCACCCCCGACGCAACCGGATTCGACGCCGTGCAGGCCAAGATCGAAACAGTCGAGTCGGGGTCGACCGCCATGGCGGAAAGCGCGTCCAACCCGCCGATCGCGCCCGGCAGCAATCGCAGGCGATGCCCCGTCTGCCCCGCGACCTCGCGCAGATCCCGTTCGAGCGCCGTGGAGACGAGGGCCGCGGCCCCGACCGTCCAGACGTCGGCAAGACGGAGAAGATCGGCTCCGTAAGCGTTGAGTGCGCTCGGCCCGGTGAAGTCGATCAGAAGGTCCGGCGCCAATGCGCCGATGCCGGCAAGCGTGTCGACAACAGGGAAATCCACCTTGTCGGCCGCCGCGACATTCCGCTTGAGGACACCGACGACTTGCCAGTGCGCATCATCCTCCGCCGTCCGCAGGCTCAGGAATGTCCTGGCGATACGACCCAGCCCGACAAGACCCACACGAAGCATCGTTCCACCCTCGCGCTCGGAGGAAAATTCCCCGGAGGCGCGACACGCCGCCGGGTGCCTGCGATCGACCGATCGCTGACGACCGCCGTGGCTATCTCTCGAAGGCCGGGTCGATCGGCACGCGATACCCGTTCACCAGTCGGTTGGTTTCGTTCGCCATGCCGACGACCGCAATCAGTTCCTGGAACTGTTCCCGCGTCATGCCCGCCTTGGCGGCGGCGGCGCTGTGGCTCGCGATGCAGTAGCCGCAATTATTGGTCACGCTGACGGCGACGTAGATCATTTCCTTGACGAGGGGGTCGAGCGCGCCCGGCGCCATCACCTCCCGGACGCTGTCCCAGGTCCGGCGCAGGGTCTTCTCGTCATTGGCGAGGTATTTCCAGAAATTGTTGACGTCGTCGAGCTTCCGCGCCGACTTGATCTCGTCATAGACGGCTTTCACCGCATCGCTGGCTTCGCTGTATTCGATCGCTTTCGGGCGAGGCATCGGCTGTCTCCCAGGGTTCATGCGGCCGGATTGCTTTCGGGGCCGTCACGCGGCCGCGACGACCATGATCTCGACGAGGATATCGGGGTAGGCCATGTCGCCCGTGACGCAGGCGCGCGCCGGCGCATTATCCGGATCGACCCAGCCGTCCCAGACCTCGTTCATGGCCTTGTAGTCGTCCATCGACTTCAGCCAGATGATGCTCGACAGGATCTTGGTGCGGTCACTGCCGCATTGCGCGAGCATGTCGTCGACCTTCGCCAGCGCCTGGGCGGTCTGGCCGGCCACGGAGACCGAGCGGTCATCCGCCACCTGCCCCGCGAGATAGACCGTGCCGTTATGCACCACGGCGCGGCTGCGGCGCCCGTTCGAATCGGCTCTCTTGATCAGCATGGATATCTCCGCGCGGGTTGGCGTCGTTAGGAGCGGTTGACGATCGGGGGCGGGTCGAAGGCGGTCACGGGCGGCACATCGCCGTCGTGGCGCTCGATCTCGACGAGGCAGGATTGCGCGCTCGGCCCCTGCCCCAGGCGCGACGTCCCCAGATCATGGGTCAGGACGTTGGGGTTGCCGTGCTTTTCGAGGCTCCCGGAGACACCCGGCATCGCCGGGTCGAACCAGGCGCCGGTGGCGAGCTGCAGGACGCCGGGACGAACCGCCTCGGACAGCACGGCCGCCGCAAGGCAGGCGCCGCGATCGTTGAACAGGCGGACGATGTCGCCATCGCCGATCCCGCGGGCCTGGGCATCGGCCGGATGAATCCGCACCGGCTCGCGCCCCCGGATCTTGGCGGCGCGGGAATGCGAGCCCTGATCGTATTGGCTGTGGAGCTTGGTCTTGGGCTGGTTGGAGATCAGATGCAGGGGGAAGCGCGCCGCCTTGCCGGCGCCGAGCCATTCCCGCGGCTCGAGCCAGGCCGGGTGGCCCAGGCAATCGTCGTAGCCGAATGAGGCGATCCTGTCGGACCAGATCTCGATCCGGCCGGACGGCGTTGGCAAGGCGTTGGCGGCAGGGTCCTGCCGGAACGCCTCGAACAGGGATGGCTGCCGTTCCGGCTCCGGGAAGAGCAGCGCCCCCTCCTCCCAGAAGGTCTCGAAATCGGGCGGGTTGAAACCCAGCCCCGCGAGACGCTCCTGCGCCGTCTCGTAGAGGAAGCGCAGCCACGCCTCCTCGGCCCGCCCCTCGGTGAAGGTCGCTTCCGCGCCCAGCGCGGCAGCCAGCGCACCGAAGATATCGTAGTCGTTCCGGGCCTGCCCGAACGGCGCGGCGACCCGGTGCGAAGCCGCGAGAAGGCGATCGCGGCTGGAGCAGACGATATCGTTGCGTTCGAGCTGGGTGGTCACCGGCAGGACGATATCGGCATGGCGGGCGAGTGGATTCCACCAGCTCTCATGAACGATCGTCACCTCCGGCCGCTTCCAGGCTTCGAGGAAGCGGTTGAGATCCTGATGGTGGTGGAAGGGGTTGCCGCCGGCCCAGTAGACGAGGCGGATATCGGCATAGCGCCGCTCCTGCCCGTTGAACTGATAGGGTTCTCCCGGCTTCAGCAACAGGTCCGAGATCCGCGCCACCGGGATGTAGTCGTCGACGCCGTTGCTCCCCTGCGAGAAGGACGGCCAGGCGAGGTCGAGGATCGGATTGCCGATACCGTTGACCGAACCGTAGCCGATGCCGAAGCCCCCGCCGGGCAGGCCGATCTGGCCGAGCATCGCGGCAAGCGTGATCGCCATCCAGCAGGGCTGCTCGCCATGATCCGCACGCTGCACCGCCCAGGCCAGCATGATCATGGTCCGCTGGGCCGCCATCCTGCGGGCGAGGCTCCTGATCGCTTCGGCATCGATGCCGCAGATCGCGGCCGCCCACTCCGCCGTCTTGGCGATGCCGTCGCTCTCGCCCGAGAGATAGGGCAGGAATTTGTCGAAGCCGGTGGTGCAGCGCGCGAGGAAGGCCTTGTCGTGCAGCCCCTCGCTCCAGAGCGTGTGGGCGAGGCCGAGCATCAGCGCGGTATCGGTATTGGGCGCGATCGGCAGCCAGGTGGCACCGAAACGCTCCTCGACATCGTCCCGGATCGGCGTGACCGATATGAGCTCGCCTCCGTTCGCCGCGAAGGCTTCCAGGCTCTCGGCCAGGATGTGGCGGCCGATCCCGCCCGAGCTCACCTGCGAATTCTTCAGCGGCAGGCCACCGAACATCACCAGCATCCGGGCGTGGCGGATGATGACGGGCCATGAGGTGTGATCGGTGACGAGCCCGCGGCGGTCGCCGACGACATGCGGTACGATCGCATCGGCGGCGGCATAGCTGTAATTGCCGACGGAGCGGGTATAGCCGCCGATGGCGTTGAGGAAGCGGTGGATCTGGCTCTGGGCGTGATGGAAGCGCCCCGCGCTGGCCCAGCCATAGGAGCCGCCGAAGATCGCGCCGTTGCCGTGCTCCTTGCGGACCCGGTCGAGCTCGCCGGCCGCGATGGCGATGGCCTCGGGCCAGTCCACGGCCACGAAGGGCTCCGCGCCGCGCCCTGCCCCCGTCGCGCGATGGCCCTTTTCGAGGAAGGAGGCCCGGATCATCGGCTTCTCGATCCGCGTGGGATCATCGAGCGCGCCGATCATCGACCGGGCGATGGGAGAGGGCGCCGGGTCCTGCTCGAAGCCTTCCAGCTCGGCGGGCCGGCCCTCGGACATCCGCACGCGATAGGTGCCCCAATGGGTGGCGACGGTCGGTCGTGCGGGCGTCTTCAGCATCGTCGTCGCTCTTAGTCCCGGAGGTCAGCGGATGGTCAGGCGGTCCTTGCCAGATCGGCCGGCTTCACCGCCTCGGCTTCTGCAGCGTCGGAGGAGACCATGCGCCAGGCGAAGCCGAGATGCTCCGAGACCAGCCGGGCGAGCTCGGGCGCATTGCGGCTGAGGAAGGCCTCGGCGATCGGCTCGTGCTCGTTGAAGGCCTTCGCCCAGTTCTCGGCCTGCAGAACCCCGAGATAGCGGGTGCGGTAGAGGCGCAGATTGAGCTGCGCGTGCATCTCGATCAGCACAGGATTGTGCGATGCCGCGGCAATCGCGAGATGGAAGGCCTGGTTGGCGTCGAAATAGGTATAGCGGTCGCCGGCATGATAGGCCTCCGCCATGGTCGCGAGATGCCGGCGGATCGTCTCGTCGTCCAGCGGCGTCGCCTTTTCGCAGGCGAGTTCGGCCGCGAAGACGTCGAGGCGGACATAGACCTCGAGCAGATGTCGGATCTCGTCATCCGACAATGCGACCACGACGGCGCCGCGGTTCGGGATGATCTCGATCAGCCGCTGCGTCGCCAGGATCTGCAGAGCCTCACGCAGCGGCGTCCGCGATATCCCGAACTGCTCGGTCAGCGCCTTCTCCCGGATCCACTCGCCCGGCTTGATGTTGTCGTGGATGATCTCGGAGCGGATATGGTCCGAAATCTGCTGGGTCAGCGATTTCGGCGCCACGACGATCGCCGGCCGCCGGGCGCTCACCGCCGTCACGGCACCACCGGGCATTGCCGGCTTGTTCATGCGCGTCTCCCCGTCGAACCGCTGGTCGATGCGAAATCGAATGCGGCGCAAATTTGATGTTGTAAACCTACATGCCTTGCGTATTGTCGACAACATGAAATCGACAATGACCATGTGATGGGGTCGATGGCCGCATCCTCGCTCCTCAGCCGAAGGACAGTGGCGGAGCCCATTTCGTCCGCCTCGGCCTCGGGCCGGCGCGATCGGCGGCTCGATCGACGTTCTCTCGCACCGCATGTCGAACCCCGCATGAGATGCGGCGGCCCGGGCATAGCGGCGGTCGTTCCCGGGATTCGAGATGCCGGTGCTGGCATGCCGTCCATCGGGACAGCGATCATCCAGCTAAACTTTTCCCAACCTCGCCGTAGCGAGCGTATCGCTTTCCTGAAAGCGACCGGGCACGACGTATTCGTAGATTATTCTACCACAAACGGACGCGAATTCAGTCATTCCATCCCTCGCGGAAGCAGAGAATCGAGCGTAGATGGATTCGTCCGCTTTGAAAAACAGATTGACCTGTTTGAAGAACAGTCTCCAATTTCGACGCAGGCATAGATGACCATCGAAGACCATTTCTCCACCTGACTCCAAGAAAAAGGGGAATGTCATGCCGGATCACTCGTTCGTTCGTAATGGAATTTCGCGGCGCGGCCTTCTCGGCGGTGGCGCCGGCCTGATCGCCGCGCCCTTCATCATCCGCCCGGCTTCCGCCGCCGAGCGGATCACCGTGGCAGATCCCGGCGGCGTCTACGTCACCGGCTTCACCCCCGCCTTCTATGCGCCCTTCCGCAAGACCGGCGCCGAGCTCGTCAACGTCTCCCGCGACTCCGAGCCGACCAGCCAGGTGAAGGCGCAGGTCGACGCCAAGTCCTATGTCTGGGACGTCGTCTCGATCACCCTGTCGTCACGCAAGCTGCTCTCGGATGCCGGGCTGCTCGAGCCATTGCAGTTCTCGGGCGCGGATTACGACGAGCTTCTGCCGCTGGCGAAGCAGCCGGACTGGCTGGGCACCAACGTCTATGGCAGCGTGCTGGGCTACCGCACCGACAACATGAAGGCCCGCCCCTCGAACTGGGCCGATTTCTACGACGTCGCCAGGTTCCCCGGCCGCCGCGCCCTGCCGAAGAGCCCGATCCATACGCTCGAAGGGGCGCTGCTGGCGGATGGCGTCGACCCGAAAAAGCTCTACCCGCTCGATGTCGACCGGGCCTTCAAGAAGCTCGACACGATCAAGCCGCATATCGCGGTCTGGTGGACGAGCTTCACCCAGACGACGCAGCTCCTGCAGAGCGGCGAGGTCGATTTCCTGCCCTCCAGCAATGCGCGCATCCAGGCGGCGATCGACAATGGCGCGCCGGTCGAGATCATCTGGGATGGCGGGCTCTACGGCATGGAAGGCTGGGCGATTCCGAAGGGCTGCCCGCGGGCGGAGCTCGCCAAGAAGTTCATCGCCTCCTGCGCCAATGGCGAGCGGCAGGCGCTCTATACCAAGGCGCTGGCCTATGGCCCGACCAACCAGACGGCGTTCAAGTTCATCGACCCCGCCCGCGCCAAGCAATTGCCGACGGAGCCGGCCAACTTCACCAAGCTGATCCCGAGCAACGACGAATGGTGGGGCGCGAACAAGGACAAGATGTTCGAGCGCTTCAACGCCTGGCTGCTCCGTAGCTGAGGCGCAGGCCCGATGTCGGAGAAGCTGCGAACCGAACAGGTCACCAAGCGCTACAACGACGTGGCGGCGCTGCAGCCGACGACGCTCTCGATGCGCGACGGGGAGTTCCTGACGCTGCTCGGGCCGTCCGGCTCGGGCAAGACCACGCTCCTGTCGCTGATCGCCGGGCTGACCGAGCCGACGGGTGGCGACATCTGGATCGACGGGCGGCGAGTCACCGACGAGCCCTCGGCGAAGCGCGGGCTGGGCATGGTCTTCCAGAACTATGCCCTGTTCCCGCATCTCTCGATCTACGAGAACATCGCCTTTCCGCTGCGCATGCGCCGGATGGGCGCGGCCGAGATCGACGCGGCGGTGCGCCGAGTGCTCGACCTCATCCATCTGCCCCATGTCGCGGAGCGCCTGCCGCGCGAATTGTCCGGTGGCCAGCAGCAGCGGATCGCGTTGGCGCGCTGCATCGTCTACGAGCCCTCGATCATCCTGATGGACGAGCCGCTCGGCGCCCTCGACAAGAACCTGCGCGAGCACATGCAGACCGAGATCAAGCGTCTGCATGTCGAGCTCGGCATCACCATCCTCTACGTCACGCATGATCAGGAGGAGGCGCTGTCGATGTCCGACCGCATCTGCCTGATGAACAATGCCCGGGTCGAACAGATCGGCACGCCGGCGGAATTGTATTTTAAGCCGGCCTCGGTGTTCGCGGCCGGATTCCTCGGCGAATCCAACATCGCCCCTGCGAAGGTGCTTTCGACCGGAACGGAGACCCTGCTCGGTTCTGCCGACGGCTCGACGATCAAGGTGGCGGCCGATGCCGGCCACCGCACCGATGCCGAGGTCAACTGGATGGTGCGGCCGGAACGGCTGAAGCTCATCCGCGACGGCGAGGCGCATGAGAACATCCGGCGCGGCCAGTTGCTCGACGCCGTCTTTGTCGGCGGCTTCACCAAGATCAATGTCCGGCTCGACGACGGCACGACCCTTCTCGCGAAGGAGCTGACATCCGGGCAGCCGCTGCCGGAGCGCGGGCAGAGCGTGACGCTCGGCTGGTCCGCCGCCGACGCCATCGTGCTGCCGCCGGGCGCCTGACATGACGGCCATGTCCGCGCGCGATTACGAACCCGCCCCCGTCGCCGAGCCCGCGATATCAGCGCTTCAGCCGCGGCTACGCCGCGCAAGGCCGCTCCTGCCACTGCTCCCGCTCTTCGCCTTCCTGGCGCTCTTCTTCTTTTTCCCGGTCGGGCAGATCCTGTCGCTGTCGCTGTTCGACCAGGGCGGAGCGATCACCTCCGCCAACTTCGCCAAGGCCTTCTCCGATCCGCTCTATTTCGACGTCCTGCTGATCACCTTCAAGATCGCCGGCTGGACCACGGTGATCTCGGTCGTCGGCGGCTTCCCGGTCGCCTATTATCTGGCAAACGCCGCGCCCCGCAGCCGCAACGCGCTGGTCATCTGGGTTTTGCTGCCGTTCTGGACCAGCTTCCTGGTGCGGACCTTCGCCTGGATGATCCTTCTGGGGCGGAACGGCGCGGTCAACCAGCTCCTGCTCGCGCTCGGCATCGTCGATGCGCCGGCCTCGCTGATCTTCAACCTCACGGGCACGCTGATCGGCATGTCGCATGCGATGCTGCCGCTCGCGGTCATGACGATGCTGCCGGTGATGCAGACGATCGACGGCAACCTGTCGCGCGCCGCGGAGACGCTCGGCGCCGGACGCGCCCAGATCTTCTGGCGCATCTATATCCCGCAATGCATGCCGGGCATCAGCGCCGCCGCGATGATGGTCTTCATCAGCTCGCTCGGCTTCTTCATCACCCCGGCCCTGCTCGGCGGCGCGCGCGAGACCATGCTGACGCAGGTGATCATCACCCAGATCCAGGAGTTGCTGAACTGGCCGGCGGCCAGCACGCTCTCGGTCCTGCTGCTCGCAGCCTCGATCCTGGTCTTCGTCGCCTATGACCGAGTCGTCGGACTGTCGAGCCTGGCCGGCGGCTCCGCCGACCGCTCGGCGCGGACGGTCTCGGCCTGGTCGCGCACTCTCGACGTGATCGGCCGGGCGATCGTCAACGGCCTCGGCAGCCTCTGTGCCGGCATCGGCGCGGTCTTCGCCTGGCTGCTTCCCGCGCGCGCCTTCCGCGGGTTCGGCCGGGGCAGCAGCCTCGCGCTGTTCCTCATCGTCGTCGCCTTCCTGCTGATCCCGACGCTCTTCGTGATCCCGGCCTCCTTCACGCCGGGCAATGCGGTGCAGGCCAATCCGGGCGGCTTCTCGCTGCGCTGGTACGAGGCCGTCTTCGCTTCCTCCGACTGGACCAGCGCCGCCTGGAATTCGCTCGTCGTCGGGCTGGCTTCGGGCGCCGTGGCGCTGGTGCTGGGCACGATGGCGGCCTTCGCGATGGCCTGGAACCGCTTTCCGGGCAAGACCGCCGCGCTCGCGGTGATCCTCTCGCCGCTCATCGTGCCGCGCATCGTCATCGCGGTCGCCCTGTTCTTCCTCTATTCGAAGCTCGAACTGGTCGGGACGGTGTCAGGGCTGGTCATCGCCCATGCCGTGCTGGCCGTGCCCTATGTCGTCATCACCGTGATGGCGGTGCTCGCAACCTATGACCGGCGGCTCGACCAGGCGGCGGCGGTGATGGGCGCGAGCCGGTGGCAGACGCTGCGCCGGATCACCTTGCCGATCATCAAGCCGGGATTGCTCTCCGCCTTCCTCTTCGCCTTCGTCACCTCCTTCGACGAATTGACGGTGGCGCTGTTCCTGACCGGCGGCTCCTTCAACACGCTGCCGCGCCAGATGTGGTCGGACCTGCTGCTCCAGATCAATCCGACGCTCGCGGCCGTCGCGACCTTGCTGCTGGTGCTGATGACCGGCCTCCTGTTCCTCAACGAGCGGTTCCGGCGTTCGGCCGGCCGCCACTGACGCCCACGCGGCACGATCCGGAAGGGTTCCATGCGCAACAACCTTCGCCAGAAGACCTATTACGGCGTCACCGTCGGCATCCTGATGGTCAACAGCCGCTTCCGGCGCTGGCCGGGCGATATCGGCCATGCCGGCACCTGGGACTTTCCGGTGCAGTACAAGATCGTCCACGACGCCGTGCCCTCGCGCATGACGGAGCTGCACCAGTCCAGCCTGCTCGAACCGTTCAAGCGCGCGGCGCAGGAGCTGATCGATGCCGGCGTCGACGGCATCACCACGACCTGCGGCTTCCTCTCGATCTACCAGCGCGAGCTCGCGGATTTCTGCTCCGTGCCGGTCGCGACCAGCGCGCTGCTGCAGGTGCCGATGGTCGAGCGCATGCTGCCGACGGGCAAGAAGGTCGGCATCCTCACCTACAATGCCGAGGTGCTGAACGGCCCCTATCTGCGCGCCGTCGGCATCGCCGAGGACACACCCGTCGTCGGCCTGCCGCAGAGCTCCGAATTCGTCCGCAGCATCCGCGAGGGCGACGACACCGTTCCCTATGACGTGCTGCGCAACGAGGTGCTCGCCGCCGCGGGCGATCTCCTGAGCCGGCATCCCGATGTCGGTGCCATTGTCGGGGAGTGCACCAACCTGACGCCGTTCAGTGCCGATATCGCCGAACGCTTCGGCCTGCCGGTCTTCGACGCGGTCACGATGGTCAATACCTTCCATGCGGCGCTGAAGCCGCGGCGCTTCGGCACGGACTGACCGTCGACGCTGCCATGAAACGCGCTCGGACCTATTCGCCCTGTGACGACATGGGCAGGGCCGCATGAGGAGCCCGCACAAGACGGGAATCGCCGTTATCGGCGGCGGCATCGTCGGCGCGAGCGTCGCCTATGGTCTCGCCGCCCGCGGTGAAAAGGTGACGCTGTTCGACGAGGGCGACATCGCCTTTCGGGCGGCGCGCGGCAATCTCGGCAATGTCTGGGTCCAGGGCAAGGGCGCGGGCGGCCCGGCCTATGCCGACCTGACCCGGCGGGCGGCGAAGGATTGGGACGATTTCGCCCACGATCTCGGGGCCGAGAGCGGGATCGACCTGCATTTCCGGCGGCCCGGGGCGTTCTTCTTCTGCTTCACGGAAGCGGAACTGGAACGCCGCAGCAAGACGCTGACCGATCTGGATGCCCAGGCCACGGTGCCGAGCCGGTTCGAGGTCATGGACAATGCCGGCATCCGCAGGCTGCTGCCCGAGGCCGGCCCCGCGGTGGTCGGGGCGACGTTCTGCAGCGACGACGGCACGACGAACCCGTTCCATCTGCTGCGCGCCCTGCTGTCGGTGTTCGAACGGCGCGGCGACTACCGGCCCGGCCACCCCGTGGAGCGCCTTGCGCCGGACGGCTCGGGTTTTCGGGTGGAGACGCCTCAGGGCGACTGGCTGGCCGATCGGGTGATCCTGACCGCCGGGCTCGGCAACAAGGTACTCGCACCCGGGCTGGGCCTGTTCGCTCCGATCCGTCCCGTCCGGGGCCAGATTCTGGTCACGGAGAAACTGAAGTCTTTCCTGCGCTACGGGATCAGCTTCATCCGCCAGACGGTGGAGGGCGGCGTCATCTTCGGGGAATCCTCGGAAGAGGCCGGGCTGGACGATCGCACCACGCCCGATGTCATCCAGACGACGGCCCAACGCGCCGTCGCCGCCTTGCCGCTGCTCGCCAATGCGCAGGTCGTGCGCAGTTGGGCAGCGCTGCGCGTGATGTCGCCGGACGGCATGCCAGTCTATGCCGAGTCGGCGGCCCATCCGGGCGCCTTCCTGGTCACGGTCCATAGCGGCGTCACGCTCGCGCCGTTCCATGCCGGCCCCCTTGCCACCGCATTGTCCGCCGGCCGGCTGGATCCGGCCTGGCAGCCTTTCTCATCGGATCGCTTCAGTGTTCCAGCGTCTTGACCTCCGGGAATTCGATACCTCGTTCACCTTCGCGGGCAGAGCCATTCCCGCCCGCGAAGGGGAGAATCTCGCTGCGGCCATTCTGCGTGCCGACATCAAGGCCTTCCGCAGCACACCGCGATCAGGGGCCCCGCGCGGCCCCTATTGCATGATGGGGGTATGCTTCGAATGCCTCGTCACGGTCGATGGCGAGCCCAATCGGCAGGCCTGCCTGGAGACCGTGCATGGCGGTATGGTCGTCGAGCCGCAGGCGGGCGCCGCGGAGATCAACCGGTGACCGCCCCGTTCGACGTCGCGATCATCGGCGCGGGGCCGGCCGGCATGGCGGCTGCCGTCATGGCCCGGAAGCAGGGTCTGAGCTGCGTGGTGTTCGACGAGGCCGGCCGACCCGGTGGCCAGATCTATCGCGCCGTTACCGAGCGGCCGGAACGGGATCGCCAGGACATCCTGGGACCGGACTATTATGCGGGTCTCGACCTGGTCGAGGCCTTCCAGCGCTCCGGCGCGGAGCATCGCGCCGGGACGATGGTCTGGTCCATCGCGGAGGGAGAGATCCATTGGCGCTCGCGCAGCGGCTCGGGCGTGACCTTCGCGCGCCGGATCGTCGCGGCGGCCGGTGCGATGGAGCGTCCCTTTCCGCTCCGCGGCTGGACCTTGCCCGGCGTGATGACCGCCGGCGCGGCCCAGATCCTGCTGAAATCCGCCGGGCTGGTGGAGGACGACATTGTCTTCGTCGGTTGCGGGCCGCTGCTCTACCTCGTCGCGGCGCAATATTGTCGCGCCGGCCATCCGCCGCGGCTGATCATCGAGACGACGCCGCGGGGGAATCTCGGCGCGGCGCTCCCGCATCTCCCGCGAGCCCTTCTCGCCGCCCGCTATCTGTTCAAGGGGCTCGGTCTGATCCGCGAGCTGCGGGCCGCGGGCGTTCGGATCGAGCGCGGCGTGGAGCAGGTGGAGCTCGAAGGCGAGGACGCCATACGCGGCGCGAGATGGCGTATCGGCGGGCGCTGGCAGCGCGCCGATACGGGCCGTGTCGCGCTCCATCAGGGCGTCGTGCCCAATGTGAATCTCGCCATGGCTCTGCGCTGCCGGCACCTCTGGGACGAGCGCCAGCGCTGCTGGCGGCCCGCGCTCGACGAGTGGAACCGCTCCAGCCAGCCCTGGCTCTGGATCGCCGGCGACGAAGCCGGAATCGCCGGCGCCGTTTCGGCGCGGCTGAGCGGCGCGCTCGCCGCACTCGACATCGCCCGCGACCTCGGCGCGATCGACGAGCGGGAACGCAACAGGGCCGGCACTCCTTTGCGGGCGGCACTCGGGCGCGACCGCGCCGTCAGGCCGTTCCTGGAGACGCTCTACCGGCCGAGCGACGCCTTCGTCGTGCCGCAGGCGGACGACGTCATCATCTGCCGCTGCGAGGAGGTGACGCGCAGCGAGATCGCGCGGGTCGTGAAGGAGGGCGCGGCCGGCCCTAACCAGGCGAAGGGATTCCTCCGCTGCGGGATGGGACCCTGCCAGGGCCGAATGTGCGGGCATACGGTCACGGAGACGATGTCCGCGCTGAGCGGGAAAGGCCAGGAGGAGATCGGCTACTTCAGGCAGCGCATGCCGATCAAGCCGATCACCACAGGCGAGATCGCAGCCGCAGCCCCATTCGACGGGGAAGGCGCGTGAAGCGGCTCGAAGAACCTCATGAGCGGGGCGATCCGCATGAGTTCTATGAGCCGATCGATAGACGCCGAAGGGAGCGAACGAATTAGGTGCCGGTTGATGCGCCGTGGCCCATCTCGTCATCCGCGATGCGCAGGAGCTGACCGCTGCGCTGGAGCGGGCCGAGGAACTGCTGGGCTGTACCACCGCTAGCGACGAAGAACGCGAGCGCGCGGCAGTCGCCGATGCTGTCGAGACCTATCGGCAATCCAAGCGCCGGGCCGAATCCCGCCTGGTCATTCGCCTTCGGCCGGAGCCGCCGAAATCCGAACCCTGGAGGCTGTCATTCTGCAGCCGCTTCATCACCAGGGCCGCGGTGGAGGGCAAGCTTGAGCATGGCCTCAGACGAAGAGAACAGCAGATCGCGCTCCTCCTCGTTCAGCACGGCTGCGATGGCGTTCTCCAACCAGACCCGCCGCGCATGAATATCGTCGGCCAACACGCGCCGCCCTCGATCGTTGAGGGCAATGAGGATTTCGCGCCGATCGGCATCGCTTCGGGCTCTGACAATGAGGCCCTCCTGCTCCAGACCCGCGAGGATGCGAGTCAGTGACTGGGGCTGAAGACGTTCCTCGGTAGCGAGCTGGGTGGCGGCCATAGGGCCAAGCCGGCTTAGGGTTCCGAGGATGCTGACAGCGGACAGGGTGACCGAACCCTTCGGGCGCTCTGCTCGCAGCCGGCGGCCGAGCGCCAGAACGGCCCGCAGAATCGATATGGCTTCCTCACGGGATGAACTTTCCATATAGTACGCATAGCGTATTATATCGGGAGGCACCAGGACATCCGGAGCGAATGCCGAACCTGAGCACAAGAGCGCATCTGCGGGAGGCTTTTCGCTGGTCCCCTGACGGGAACATCGAGGTCGCCGCGATTCTTGCGGCGGGGCTGGGCATGGCCTGCCCGGTGCTTCTCGCCATGCAGAGAGGGCACCTCGCGCTGGGCCTTGCTGCGGCCATCGGCGGCCTCGCGGTGGGGCGCGTGGAGATTGGCGCAGGCTTGCAGGCACATGCCAAGAGCGAGCTCGATGCGCTCGTTCCCATAGTTCTCGCTGCGCTTTGTGCAGCCCTTCTTGGAGGATATGGCTGGCTGAGCAATGTCGGGCTGCTCCTGCTTTCGGGCATCGCTGCGGTGATCAGCGGCTTCAGTCGCTTCATGGTCGTAGCGGCGACCCGTTTTGTCCTCTTCCTGATGATTGTGAGCGCCGTGCCGCCGGCTGCGGAACCCGTGCGCGCATTGACGGCGCTGGATTTTGTGGGGCTGATTTCCGCGGGTGCGTTTTGGACCTCCGGGCTCAGCCTGCTTTTCGGCGCCCTCGCCCGCCGAACCCGGCAAGCAGCGCCGGAGCCCGCCGATGCGCCAGTCCGGGTCCCGACGGCACGACAGAAATTCGTCCGCTGGCAACGCTCGCTCGCCGCACCGGCCGGCTGGAGCTACCCTGCAAGGCTGGTCACTTGCCTGGCGATTGCTACGGGGCTGGATATCGCCTGGCCCAACCATCATTTTCACTGGATCGGGCTGACCGTGGCGATCCTGACTCCGCGGCACGTGGAGACTGTGCCGATCAAGGCAACACAGAGGGCGCTTGGCACGGCACTCGGGGTTGCCGCGGCAGGGATCTTCCTGCGGCTGGGACTGCCCGCCTGGGCTCTCGTGGTCGCCATCGGGCTTCTGGCCGCTGTGCGCCCTGTGCTGCGGGGCGGCAATTATCTGGCCTACTCGGCTGTGATGACGCCGCTGATCATCCTGCTCATCGACGCCGGCCGGACGTTGGAGAACGATCTGCTGCTCGATCGTCTCGTCGCCACGCTGATCGGCGCATCACTCGTGGTTGGCGCCAACTTGTTGTTCGTCCAATTCACTGCACGACGAAACGAAAACACGTCCCCGCCCGCAATCGCCCGGTCCCTCGACGACGGTGAGCCGTAGGCGCCGTCGGCGGCGAGCTTGGCCGGCCACAGGCCGAAGCGCTCTTGCGTCCAGTCGAGCATGGTCCGGGTCGAGCCGACCTCGGCCTGCCGGATCGCGCGGCTGGCCTCGACCTCGACGATGACGGCGTGATCGAGATCGATCAGATCGTTGGTGGCATAGGCGAAGAAGGCCTGGCCCTTCAGGGCTCCGGTCCATTGCGCCGCCGGATCGGTGCGGGAGACGAACTTCGGCTAGGCCTCGCTGGCCGCGCCCCAGGTGGCCTCGTCGAGCGTGTCGAGATACTCGCGCACCGAGCGGCGGGTCCGGGCGAGATCGTCCCAGTCGACCGGCTCGGAGGCTTCGGCCGAACGCTGCTTGTTGGCATCAGCCTTGATCAGGCTGGCATCGACCGCAAAGCCTTCGCCGCCGACCAGCCCCTCCGCGATGCAGAGCCGCACGGGCGTCTCGAACAGCTCGCGCAACAGATCGCTCTCGCGGAAGCGGCCCTGCCGGTTCTTCGAGAAGGTCGAGTGATCAGGCGCGCCGCCGTCGAGCCCGGACCGACAGAACCAGCGGTAGGCCAGGTTCAGACGCACCTCCTCGCACAGGCGGCGCTCGGAGCGGATGCCGAAGCAATAGCCGATCAACAGCATCCGGATCATTCGCTCCGGATCGCTCACTTTGCCTAGATCAGGCTGCCTATGTTTCCAACGAGCTGCCCCTTGGCCACAAAAGCATGCTCGGTTTGCCGCAGGACGAAGCCGGACACCGGCGCCTTGATCTCAAGCGCATTCGCGGAAACGCCGCCAATCGGGTGCAGTCGCGCTACTAGTTGCCCACTTTCAACCTTGTCGCCGAGCTCAATGCAATGTTCCACCAGTGCAGGCGCAGGAGCGAGATATTGCCCGTCCGACCCGGCGCTGAAATGCACGCCGGCAAAGGGCACGGGCTCTAGCTGCGGCTTGATCGCGCCGAAATCGGCGAGCGCGCGCAGGAGGCCGTCCTCCATGATCGTCAGCTCTTCGGATTTCATCCGGCCGCCGCCGCCCTCGACCTCGATCGAGGCGAGATCGGCGAGCTTGGCGGCACCGCAGGCCGTCTCGTCGATGCCGTCGACATGCTGGACGAAACGGTAGCCCCAGGCTTCCATCAGCCGATTCAGGCGGGCATCGTCGACCACGCTCTTCTGCGTCGCGAAGCCGAAGACCATCGGCACCACCGAGACGTCGCTGCCGCCGGCATGAACGTCGATCAGCAGATCGACGACGGGGAAGAGCCGCTCCGTCACGAAGGCGCAGAGCCGTTCCGTCGGCGTGCCGTCCGCCTTGCCGGGGAAGCAGCGGTTCATGTTCTGGCCGTCGAAGGGAGAGAGGCGCTTGCCCTTCTGCGAGGCCGGGAAATTGAGCGAGGGGATGATGATGACGCGCCCGCTGACATCGGTCGGCGTCAGCCGTTCCGCCAGGCGGCGCAGCACGATCTGAGCCTCGTATTCGTCGCCATGGATGCCGCCGAGCAGCAGCACCGAGGGGCCTTCGCCATTATTGATGCAGCAGAGGATCTCCCCTGCGATCCCCTCCGGTGGTCCCGCGATCGGGCCGAGGTCGTGGACGGTCTTACCGGGGCGGGCGGGGTCGAAATCGGTCAGCATGAATCCAGATCCTGTCCTGCGGCGGATGCGGGCAGGGCCGCATCCGCCGGCTGGCGTCGATGGTGTGGAGGGGTCAGGCCGCGGCGCGCCCGAGCGCGGCGGCTTTGAGCATCTCGGCCGGCTTGTGGAAGCGCAGCGGCGAGAACGGCTCCAGCGCCTCCGGCTTCTCGCCGGTCGCGATCCATTCGCTGAACAGCCTGGTGAAGCCGAGCGAAATGGCGAAGCCGTGGCCGGACCAGCCATAGCCGTAAATCAGGTTCGGCAACGCCTCGGCCTGTCCGATCAGCGGAATCTGGTCGGCCGCGACAGCCTCCACCCGCGACGCGTCGACGCTGAGCAGGCTGGAGTTGTCGATGAAGGGCATGGTCAGGAGGCCGTCGGTGACGTTCTGCGTCATCGAGCTGAGGGAGCCCTTCCACAGCCCTTCCGGCGTGTAGCCGACATGGGCTCCGCCCGAGAGCATGATCGTGCCGTCCGGGAGCTGCTTCACCGCCAGCCGGCGATGCGCATGGGAGAGCAGGTGGTTGATCGTCCTGTTCAGCGGGTTCGAAACGAAATGCATCTGCGGCATCAGGTTCCAGACCGGGCCGAGCTCATGCGGTTTCAGCACGGGCTTGAGCAGCGCCTCGGCGCCGGCATTGGCGACGACGACGAGGCGCGAGCCGACCGGGACCGTCTCGCCGCTGGCGAGCTTGACCGCCGTCACCGCCCCGCGCGTCTGCACGATCTCGGCGACCTTGGCGCCGGTGCGGATGACGGCGCCGGCCTTAGCCGCCTCCTTGGCGAATTGGCGCGTCGCGAAGCTGTGGTCGCCGACGCCGTCATGCGGGCACCAGATCGCGCCGAGGATGCCGGGAGCAAGCTCAGGCTCGCGGGCGAGCGCCTCGTCGCGCGAAAGCACCTCGGAGGGTGTGCCGAGGCTCGCCTGGACCATCGCGGTCGCTTCCATGCGGCCGCGCACCTCGTGCTCGCGATGGCCGTAGGAGACGTCGTAGATCTTGAGACCGCCGACGCGGCGGTAGCCGACGCCGCCCTCGATCCTGGCCTGGTATTCGGCCCAGAGTTGCTGGGCCAGCGCGCAGACCGGCAATTCGCGCAGGTCGCGGCCGCTGGCGCGCACACCACGCTCGCCGGGCCCGCCCGAGGCACCGCCAGCGATCTCGCCGGCCTCGAGCAGGGTGACGCTGCGGCCCGCCTTGGCGAGTTGATAGGCCAGGCTCGTCCCGTAGATGCCGCCGCCGACGATGACGACTTCGGAGGCGCTGTTGTGATCGGACATCGATCGAATCCTTCGTCTTTCAACTCTCTTGGATGTGGGGGCGTTCAACCGCGAAATGACAGCTCGCGGCGCTGCGGCCCCCGGGCGCAGGGTGGAGAACGGGCGTTTCCTCAACGCAGCGGCGCGGCAGGCGTCCGTCGGGCGTGTTGACGCCCGGCAGGCCCTCGGCGGCGAGCTCGCGAGCGAGCGGGCAGCGCGTGTGGAAGCTGCAGCCGCTGGGTATGGCGAGCGGGCTCGGGATCGAGCCTTCGAGCAAAGCGGGGCGCCCGGCGCGCTGCGGCGGCACCGCAGGCGCGGCAATCGCCATCAGGCTGCGCGTATAGGGATGACGCGGCGCGCCGCAGACCTCCTCGACATCGCCCTGCTCGACGAAGCGGCCGAGATACATGACACCAACCGCGTCAGCCATGTGGGCGACCAGGGCAAGGTCATGGGTGATGACGATATAGGTCAGCGCGAGGCGGGCCTGCAGCTCGGCGAGCAGGTTGATGATCTGCGCCTGTACGGAAACGTCGAGCGCGCTCACCGGCTCGTCGAGGACGAGGATATCCGGCTCGCAGATGATGGCGCGGGCAATGGCGACGCGCTGGCGCTGGCCGCCCGAGAGCTCGTGTGGATAGCGGACCAGATGCGCCGGGTTCAGCCCGACCATGGCGATCACGGCATCGATGCGCGCGGCGCGGGCGGCGCGCTCGCGATGCAGGCCATGCACGGTCAGCGCCTCTGCCAGGGTGTCGAATACGGTCATGCGCGGGTCGAGCGAGGCGCGCGGATCCTGCAGGACGAGCTGGACCTTGCGGCGCAGCGCGCGCAGGCCGGTCTTGTCGAGCGTCGAGAGCCGGGTGCCGTCGATCGTGACCTCGCCGGCAGTGGGCTTGAGCAAGCCGACGACGAGCCGGGCGAGCGAGCTCTTGCCGGAGCCGGATTCGCCAACGATGGCGAAGCAGGTCCCGCGCCGGACGCTGAACGAGACGCCGTCGACGGCGCGCACCACCGGCGCCGCGACGCGGCTCAACAGCGTCTTCCGGCCGCCGAAATGCCGGCTGATCCCATCCACGACGACGATGTCGTCGCTCTCGGTGTCCGGATGTCGGGGCGGCAGGCGGAAGAGCGCGTTCACGACAGGCCCTCCTCGGCGAAGAGGCAGGCGACCTGCCGGCCGGAGACGGTCCGCGGCTCGGGCTCCCGCTCGGCGCAGTCCGGGCGCCCTTGCGTGCGCGGGCAGCGCGGGCGGAAGGTACAGCCCGCCGGGAACTGGCCAATGAGCGGCGGCTCGCCCGGAATGCTGCGCAGCGGCCGGCCGCGCCCCTCGCCGGCACCGGGCGCGGAGGCGCGCAGCGCCAGCGTGTAGGGATGCAGCGGCCGCTCCAGCACGGTCGCGACCTCGCCGCTCTCGACGATGCGGCCGGCATACATCACCGCGACGTCGTCGGCGAAGCGAGCAACGAGGCCCAGGTCATGGGTGACGAGCAACACCGCCATGCCGCGCTTCGCCTGAATCTCGCGCAGCAAGACCAGGATCTGCTGCTGGATCGTGACGTCGAGCGCGCTGGTCGGCTCGTCGGCGAGCAGAACCTGCGGGTCCTGGGCGAGCGCGATCGCGATGACGATGCGCTGTTTCATCCCGCCCGAGAACTGGTGCGGATACATGGCCAGGCGCCGCTCGGGATCGGCGATCCTGACATCCTTCAAGAGGGCGATGCAGCGCTGCCGGACGGCTTCCTTGTCGAGGCTCGATCCGGCGCTCACCGCCTCGGCGAGCTGGGCGCCGACCGTCAGGACCGGGTTGAGGGCGCTCGCCGCGTCCTGGAAGACGACGCCGATCTTGCGTCGGCGCAGCTCGCGCAGGGCCGTCGCGGAAAGCCCGAGCGCGGATTGCCCGCCGATGCCGATCGCTCCTTCCGTGATCGCGACCTCCTGTGGATTGGCGAGCGTGCCGATAGCCCGCAGCAAGGTCGATTTGCCGGAACCGGATTCGCCGACCAGCGCCAGCGTCCGGCCCGGACGGATCGCGAGATCGACCCCGCGCACGACATCGAGCAGGCCGTCGCGGGTCCGGAAGGCCATGCGCAGGGCCTTGACCGAAACGGCGTTCACAGCGTCGGGAGCAGTGGCGGGAATTGTCGGGGAACCGCGGCGCAGGAAGGCGAAGAGCGGCGCCCTCCGGGCAGTACGCCGGCTGGTCGGGTCGTAGATCACACGCAACGCTTCGCCCAGCAGGTTGAAGGCAAGCGCGGAGACGGCCAGGAACAGCCCCGGAAAGGTCGCGAGATAAGGGTGGCTGCGAATATAGGAGCGGCTTTCGCCGAGCATCGTGCCCCATTCCGGGAAGGGCGGCTGCGTGCCCAGCCCGAGGAAGCCGAGGCCGGAGGCCGAGAGAAGCGTCGAGGCGAAGAGCAGGGTCGAGAGCGTCAGGAGCGTGCCCGAAATGTTCGGCAGCACATGGCGCAGGATGATGCGGGCCGGGCTGGCGCCGAGCGCGGCCGAGCCCTCGATATAGGGTTCGGCCAGGATGCTCAGCGTCACGGCGCGGGCCGTGCGAGCGAAGACCGGCACCGCGACCACGCCGACCGCGATGATGACGTTCTGGGTATTGGCGCCGAGGATCGCTACCACCGCTAGCGCGAAGACGATGTCGGGAAAGCTCAGCATGATGTCGATGGCGCGCATCAGCACCGCCTCGATCCAGCCGCGCCGCCAGGCGGCGAGGATGCCGAGCGGCACGCCGATGAGGAACGCCACGGCGACACCGCCGACACCGATGCCGAGCGTCGCGCGCGCACCCACCAGCACGCGGCTGAAAACGTCGCGGCCGAGCTGGTCGGTGCCGAACCAGTGGGCGGCGGAAGGCGGACGCAGGGTCTGGGCGAAGTTCTGGCGGAAGGCATCCTGCGGCGCCAGCATCGGCCCGAAGACCGCGAGCAACAGGTAGAGCACGACCAGCGTCAGCCCGATCGCGCCCTTGGGCTGGGCGAGGATGCGCCACAGCAGGGTCCAGCGCCGGCGCGGAGGGGCAGCGTCGGATTTCGCGGCGAGAGGGGGAGCGCCGGCGGCCATGTCCTGCACCAGGCTCATGCCGGCCTCTCCTGCTCGCGGGTGCGCGGGTCGAGCCATTGCGTCAGCAGGTCGGTGACGAGGTTGATGACGACGAAGAAGACCGCGAACATCAGGATCGCGTACTGGATCACGGGATAGTCGGCGCGCGAGACCGCATCGACGAGCAGCCGGCCGACGCCGGGGATGCCGAACACAGTCTCGGTGACGACCGAGCCGCCGAGCATGCCTCCGAACTGCACGCCGGCGACGCTCACCGCCGCGATCAGCGAGTTGCGCAAGGCATGGGCGAGCACGACACGGGTTTCGCTCAGCCCCTTGGCGCGGGCGGTGTCGAGATAGTCCTTGCCCATCGTCTCGGTCAGGCTGGCCGCGACGAGGCGGCTGAACATCGCGGCCGGCCGCGTGGCGATGACGAGGATCGGCAGGACGAAATGCGCCGGTGTCGAGGCCCCGGCCGCCGGCAGCCAGCCGAGATGGACCGCGAAGAGCCAGATGCAGAGCAGGCCGAGCCAGTAGATCGGCATCGAGATCCCCGCGAGCGTCAGCACGGTGATCGCCGCATCGGCGAAGCCGCCCGGGCGCATCGCGCTGACAATGCCGGCGAGCGTGCCGACGACGACGCCGATGACGAGCCCGCCAATCGAGACGATCAGCGTGTTCGGCAGCCGCTCCGCCAGTTCGACGACGACGGGGCGATGGGTGCGGAAGGAGGTCGCGACGGCCGGGTCCCAGATGCCGCGCAGGAAATGGCCGTAGCGCGTGAGCAAAGGCTCGTTCAGGCCGAGGAACTGACGGATGCTCTCGATCTCCTCGTTCGAGGCGGTCGGCCCGGCGAGAATCTGCGCCGGGTCGCCCGGAATCAGGTCGACGAAGAGAAAGACGAGCAGCGAGACCGCGAACAGCGTCGGCAGGGCTCCGCCCAGGCGTCTCAGAACGAACATCGTCCGGCCCTCCGCTTGCGTGGCGCCGGAGCATTTCCGCGTTTTCCAGAAACGCGGAAATGCTCCAACTCTTTGTTTGATCGCATTTTCTTCACGCGAACCCGTGCCCACTTCGCTCGAGAAAGCGCTAGTTCAGGGTCACCTTGTCGAAGACCAGCGTCTCGTTGGGCTGGACGGCGAAGCCCTGGACGCGGTTGGCGACGCCGATCGCCTGGGTTTGGTACCAGAGGAAGAGGAAGGGCTGATCCTTCCAGACGATCTCCTGGACCTCGCCATAGATCGCCTTCTGCTTCGCCGGATCGGTCGTGGCCCGGCCTTCCTTCAGCAGGGCGTCGACGCGCGGATTGGAATAGCCGGTGCGGTTGGCGCCGACGCCGGTGTAGAACAGGCGGTAGAGCGTGTAGTCCATGCCCGCCGTGGCGCGCCCGACCATGCCCATATTGTCGGTGCGCTGGGCCGGCTCCATGCCGACCACCTTGGTCCAGGTCCCGCGATCGACGACGAGCGGCGTCGCCTTGATGCCGACATCCTCGAAGGAGCCGGCCAGGGCCTGGCAAACCTGCACGTCCTTGATGTAGCGCCCGGTCGGGCAGGTGAAGCTGAGCGCGAGCTGGCCGGGCTTGTAGCCTGCTTCCGCGAGCAGCTTTTTGGCGCCGGCCGGATCGAACGGGATCGGCGGGAAGGTCTTGCGCAATTCGTCCTGCGTGCCGGGGCCGACCATGCCGACCGAGGGCGTGCCGAGCCCGCCGAGGACACCCTTGGCGATGCCCTCGCGATCGACGGCGAGGTTCAGCGCCTGGCGCACCCGCGGATCGGCCAGCGGGCCGCGCAGCACCATCTCCATGTTGATCGAGAACATGCTCGGCGGGGTGACGACCTTGGCGCTCTTGAGCGCATTGATCGCGGCGATCGATTCGGGCGGTACGCGCTCGACGATGTCGGCGGCGCCGGTCTCCATCAGCGCCATGCGCGAGCCGTCCTCCGGCACCACGGTGAACTCGATCGCCTTCAGCGTGGCCGGATAATCGCCCGCATATTTCGGATTGGGCACGAGGCGGAAGCCTTCGCCGCCGACATAGCGCTCGACCATATAGGGGCCCGAGCCGACAGGCTTGCGGCCGTACTCAGCGCCCATCTCCTTGAGCGCCTTGACGTTGACGATGCTGGCTGCGGTGCTGGCGAGCAGCATCAGCACGTGGCCGTTGGGCTCGGCCATGTGGAACTCGACCGTATCCTCGCCGACCGCCTTCACCGTGCCGAGCGAAGCGTAGAGCCCGCGATAGATCGAGCCGGTCTTCTCGTCGAGCATGCGGTTGAAGCTCGCGGCCACCGCCTCCGCGTTCAGCGGGTCACCGTTGCTGAAGGTTTTCCCCGCCCTGATCTTGACGGAGAAGACCTTGCCGTCCGGCGAGAAGGAGGAGTCCGTCGCGAGGCTCTTCTGGACGTTGTTCTGCGGATCGAGCCGGAAGAGCCCCTCCAGCACCGCGAGATCGACCGCATTGCCGACCGGCAGGTCGTTGAAGGCCGGGTCGAAGGTCGCCGGATCGGCACCCACGGCGACGCGCAGGACCCCGGCGGGCTGCGCGAAGGCCTGGGCGGCGAGGAAAGAGAGGCCCGTGGCCAACGCCGCCACGGTGCAGGAATGACGAAGGCTGCGCATGTTCTGCTGTTCCCCAAGCTGGCAATTTCGTCGGTCCGGGCAAGCGTCATGGCGCGCGCGAGCGCCCCACCACCGTCCCGGTGCGAAGTCAGTCTCTGGTTTTTTGGCCGCCTTCCCGGTCATCCGGTCGAAAGTGCGGATAACGGCGACATCGGTCAGCAGATCACAGCATTCGATCTGCCTCAAATTCATAAATTTACGATCTATATGAACTCAGGTTATGGTCATGCCATGCATTACCGCCAGGTCGAAGTCTTCAAGGCGATCATGGATTCCGGCTCGATCACCGAGGCGGCCAACATCCTGCGCATCTCGCAGCCCGCGGTCAGCAAGGCCCTCAAATTGCTGGAGGCCGAGCTGGGCTTGCGGCTTTTCGCGCGCACGACCAAGGGCATCGCCGCGACCGAGGAGGCGCGGCTGCTCTATACCGAGGTCGAGCGCACCTATTTCGGCATGCAGAATCTGGCGCGCTTCGCCGCCGGTCTCAGCGACCGCAAACAGGGGCGCATCGTCGTCAGCACCATTCCCGCGCTGGGCATCGCCTGGCTTCCGGCGATGATCGCCCGCTTCTCCGAAGCGCATCCCGACGTCACGATCTCGCTGCATTCGAGCAATTCGGCCGACGCCGCGCGGCTGGTCGGCAGCGGCGAGATCGATCTCGGCATCGCCCAGCTCCGCAGCGAGGAGTACAATCTCTCCCGTCGCAAGCTGTTCGACCTCGAAGGGGTCATCGCCTTGCCGGAAGGGCATCGGCTCGCGGGCAAGCCCTTCATCGAGGCATCCGATCTCGCGAATGAGAGGATCATCGCGCTCGGCCCCGAGGACGAGTTCCGCCGCAAGCTGACCCAGGCTCTGGAAAGCGACGGCCAGCATCCCCGGACGATCATCGATGCAAGTCTCGGCCTGACCATTTGCGCGCTCGCGGCCGCCGGCTGCGGCGTCGGCATCGTCGACAGCGAGGCGGCGCGGATGCGTGACGGCCATGGCCTCATCTTTCGCAGCTTCCGGCCGGCGATACGGGTTCCGATCTTCCTGTTCCGCCAGCGCGGCCGGCCGACGAGCAAGCTGGTCGAAACTTTCATCGCCAGCCTCAAGCCGCCGCCGCCTTTCCGGAGCGCGGCGGGCTGAGCCTGACCGCGGCCGACCCAGCTCTCTGCCCGGGGCCTTCCCACAATGCCTCAGGCGCTTCCCCGCAGGACGCCATTGGGGGAGTATCGCTCCGCGAACTGCGCAGCCACGGGCACAGGACGCAGCGGTCGCATGTCTGCGAGGGGACGGATGACGGTGAATCTCAGGCATGTCGAGCTTTTCCGCCACATCATGCATCTCGGCACGCTGACCCAGGCGGCCGAGATGATGTCGGTCTCGCAGCCGGCCGCCAGCAAGATGCTGAACCAGCTCGAGCGCAGCACCGGCATCATCCTGTTCCAGCGCATGAAGGGACGCCTCAAGCCGACACGGGACGGCGAGCTGTATTTCGCGGAGGTTCAGCGGACCTGGGAAAGCGTCGAACGTCTCGAGCGGATGACGAAGGACATTCGCGAACTGCAGTTCGGGCGGCTCAATCTCGGCGTCATGCCGATGCTGGCAGGGACGCTCATCCCGCCTTTGCTGACGCGCTTTTGCCGGCAGCACGAGAAGACCTCGGTCAAGCTGCATTCGCGCAGCTCCGACCGCATCATCGAATGGGTCATCGCCGGGCAGATCGATGTCGGGATCACCGAACATTTCACCCCGCATCCCAATGTCGTGTGCCGCCTGATCGCGCGCATCCCCAATGTCTGTGCCGTGCCCGAAGGCCATCGCCTCGCGGGGCTGAAGACGATCCGGCCCGAGGATCTCGACGGCGAGAACTTCGTCTCGATCGGATCGCCGGATCGTCGCATCTTCGTCGAGAAGGTCTTCGAGCAGGCAGGCGTGCTGCCGCGCATGTTCATCGACGCGCCAATGGCCAACGTCGCCAGCGCCCTGGTCGCGAACGGCGCCGGCATCGCGCTGGTCGATGAGCTCAACGCGCAGAGCTTCATCGGACGCGGCCTCGTCGCGAAGCCCTTCACGCCGGAAATCTTCTCTCCGGTCTGGCATCTGCGTCCGAACACCCTGACGGGCTCCTCGCTGGCCGACGCACTGATCCGGGATATCGAGGACGAGCTGGAACGGCTCGGCTACAGCGCGGATTCGTGAGGAGCGGGAGGGCGCCGCAAAGGTCCAGGTCGGCACGGACGCCATAACCTGCAGGAATGAACTGGCAAAATCATATTCTTTGACGCCTCGATTTCCGGTCCATACCTTCGCTGTCATTGACATAGATCAAACAAACGGGACCCGGTCCTGGCTGCGCCGCACAGCGCATCCAGAACACGGGAGATCTATGGTCAATCTGAACGGGAGATACTGGCCGCAATGCGGGTTTTCGTCTTTCTGACGAGGAGGCTGATCTTTGCGATCATCCTGATGCTCGGCGTCAGCGCAGCGATCTTCTTCCTGATCAACGCGATCGGCAATCCGATCGAGCTGATGATGGCGGAGACGCCCGGCATGACCGGCGAGGTGATCGAGCGCATGAAGTCCTATTACGGGCTCGATCAGCCGCCGCTCACCCGCTACCTGCTCTGGCTCGGGCGGCTGCTCCACCTCGATTTCGGCACCAGCATCGTCTATAACCAGCCGGTCGGTTCGCTGATCCTGACCTGGGGCTGGCAGACCCTCAAGATTCAGGTCCCCGCCATCCTGATCGCGCTGGCAATCGCGATCCTCTTCGGCGTCACGGCCGCCCGCCGCCAGCATTCGCGCTCGGATTTCGCGGTGATGGGCACGGCGCTGCTTGGCCAGTCCCTGCCGGCCTTCTTCCTCGGCATCCTGCTGATCTTCCTGTTCTCCTACACGCTCGACTGGCTGCCGAGCTACGGCGCCTATTCGACCCGCAACCCGCTCGGCGGCAGCCCGACGCTCGACGCGCTCTGGCACATGGTGCTGCCCGTCGCGATGCTGACCTTCTTCAACACCGCGACGCTGACGCTGCTGATGCGCTCGAACATGGTCGACGTGCTGAAGAGCGACTTCATCGCGGCGATGCGCGCCAGCGGCATTCCCGAGCGGCGCGTCATTTACGTTCACGCGCTGCGGGCCGCCTTCATCCCGATGCTGACCTATCTCGGGCTGCTGATCGGCCTGATGCTCGGCACCGCGCCGGTGACGGAATCCGTCTTCACCTGGCCGGGGCTGGGCTCCCTCTATGTCGCTGCGATCCACCAGCTCGACTACCCCGTCATCATGGGCGCGAGTGCGGTCATCGCCTTCATGCTGATCTGCACGACCCTCCTGACGGACGTGATCTACGTCCTCATCGATCCCCGCATCAGCCTGGAGTGAGCGGCGTGACCGACCAGACGATCGCGAGCCACGCATCCCTGCCAAAGCCGCTGCCCAAGCCCGCAAAGGGGATCTGGCGGCAAGGTTGGCAGCGCTTCACGAAGAGCCGCACCGGCATGCTCGGCCTCGTGCTCGTCATGCTCGTCGTCGCGACAGCGGTGATCGGCCCCTTCCTCGCGCCCTTCGATGCGCATGACCAGAGCCCGATGCTCGACCCCGGCGCCAAGGCGCCGCCGAGCTGGACGCATTGGCTCGGCACCGACCGCATGGGCTACGACGTGCTCAGCCGCCTGATCTACGGCGCGCCGACGGCGCTCGCCGTCGGGCTCGGCGCGATGTCGATCGCCTCCGTGATCGGCGTGCTGGTCGGAGGCTTTGCCGGCTATCGCGGCGGAACCACCGACGAGGTGCTGATGCGCTTCACCGATTTCTTCCTGGTCATCCCGATGTTCGTCGTCATCCTCGCCGTGGTGCGGTTGCTCGGCGTCGCCATCGTCAACACGCCCTTCGAAAGCGTGCCCTATCTCAATCTCGGCGTGATCATCCTGCTGATCGGCGTCTTCTCCTGGGCGCCGATCGCGCGGATGACGCGGGCCGAGTTCCTGCGGCTCAAGAACCAGGAATTCGTCGAGGCGGCACGCTGCATCGGCGCGACCTCGGGCGACATCCTGTTCCGCCACATCCTGCCGAACGCCCTGCCCTCGCTCGTCGTCATCGTGGCGCTCGGCATCGGCGGCGCCGTGCTGGCGGAGGCGATGATCGGCTTCCTCGGCTTCGGCGATCCGGCCGCAGTGAGCTGGGGCCAGCTCCTCTACTTCAACTACGAGGCGCTCAAGGTCGCGCCCTGGGCTTCGCTGAGCCCCGGCCTCGCGATCTTCATCACCGTGCTCGGCTTCAACCTTCTGGCGGATGGGCTGACCGACGCCTTCAACCCGCGGGCCAAAGTCTGATGATGAGCGTCGCCGCCGAAACGCAGGCCGCTGCCGCCTTGCCCGGACAGCCCGAGGCTGCAGCCTCGCAGGCGCCCGTGCTGGTCTCGGTAGAGAAACTGCATATCCAGTTTCCGCCCTGGAACGCGCCGATCCGGGTCGTCGAGGATGTCAGCTATCAGGTGCGTGCCGGCGAGACGATGGGCATCGTCGGCGAATCCGGCAGCGGCAAGACGCTGTCGAGCCTGGCGATCCTCAACCTCCTGCCGCCGCCAGCGCGGATCGCGGGCGGGCGCATCCTGTTCGAGGGCGAGGACCTCGCGGCGAAATCGCAGCGCGAGATGCAGAAGCTGCGCGGGCGGCGCCTCACCATGATCTTCCAGAACCCCGGCTATTCGCTCAATCCGCTGCTGACTGTCGGCGCCCAGCTTGCCGAGATCCTGAAGGTTCACGAGAAGCTGCCGCGCGCGGCTGCACTGCAGCGCGTCGAGGAGCTGTTCCGTCTCGTCGGCATCACCGATCCCGGTCCGCGCCTGTCGCAATACCCGCATGAGATGAGCGGGGGCATGAAGCAGCGGGTCTGCATCGCGCGGGCGCTGCTGTGCAATCCGGCGCTGGTGCTTGCCGACGAGCCGACCACGGCGCTCGACGTCACCATCCAGGCGCAGATCCTCGACCTGCTCGAGGATCTGAAGCAGCGGCTCGGCATGTCGATGATCTTCGTCACCCACGATATGGGCGTGGTGGCGCGCATAGCCGACCGGATCACCGTGATGTATGCCGGCCAGGTCTGCGAGACCGGCGACAAGCACGCCGTCTTCGCCCGGCCGTCGCACCCCTATACGCAAGCCCTGCTCGCCTCGACGCCGCGGATCGACAAGCGCTACGCCGTTGATGCCGAAGGGAGGCGCGAGCGCCTGCCGACGGTCGGGCTCGCGGCGACGCCGGGCCAGCCGCTCGGCGGCGGTTGCCGCTTCGCCGGGCGTTGTCCGGAGGCTGCGCCGGACTGCACGCGGCTCGTGCCGCAGGCCGCCGCAATCGAGCCCGGCCGCGTCGTCCATTGCCTGAAGCGCGGCAGCGCTGGAGTGCCCGGCCATGGCTGAGACCGCGATCGCTCCCGTGCCCGAGCCCCGCCAGCGTACGAGCCGTAAGCCGCTGCTCAGTGTCGACGGGCTGGTGAAGAGCTATCCGCTGCACCGGCGCGGCCTGTTCCGCCAGAAGGTCACCGGGGAAATCCGCGCCGTCAACGACATCAGCTTCAGCCTGGACGAGGGCGAGACGCTGAGCATCGTCGGCGAGAGCGGCTGCGGCAAGACCACCGCCGCTCGCTCGATCCTGCATCTCGTCCCGCCGAGCTCCGGCGCGATCAGGCTCGGCGATACCGATGTGCGCGCGACCTTCTCACGCGACCGCCGGCCGGAGGTGCTCGCGCTGCGCCGGCAGATGCAATACGTCTTTCAGGATCCCTATCTCTCGCTCAACCCGCGCTGGAGCGTCCGGCAGATCCTGTCGGAGCCGCTCAGGGTTCACGGCCTCGTTCCCCCGGCGCAATGGGACGGCGCGGTCGAGGCGCTGCTGGAGCGCGTCGGGCTGCCGGCCGAGCATGCCGACCGCTACCCGCATGAATTCTCCGGCGGCCAGCGCCAGCGCATCGGCATCGCACGCGCGCTCGCCGTCGAGCCGCGCCTGCTGATCTGCGACGAGCCGGTGTCGTCGCTCGACGTCTCCGTGCGCGCCCAGATCCTCAACTTGCTCGCCGAATTGCAGGAGGAGCTGAAGCTCTCCTATCTCTACATCTCGCACGATCTGAGCTCGGTGCGCTTCCTCAGCAACCGCATCGCGGTGATGTATCTCGGCAATCTCGTCGAGATCGGCGAGGTCGACGAGATCTTCGCCCAGCCGCGCCATCATTATACCGCGGCCCTCATCTCCGCGATTCCGGTGCCCGATCCGGCCCGGCAGAAGCCGCGCGACGCGATCAGCGGCGAGATTCCCAGCGTGGTGAAGCGGCCTTCCGGCTGCGTCTTCCACACCCGCTGCCCGGCGGCGCTGCCGATCTGCTCCCGACAGGTTCCGCCGCTCGCCGCCCCGGACGGCGCCCACGCCTTCGCTTGCCACAACCCGCGCTAATGCGGACCAGACCCACAGGACATGCCATGATGAACATCATCGTCGTCGGAGCCGGAATCGTCGGCAGCTCGGTCGCCTACCGGGTGGCGCAGGGCGGGGCGAAGGTCACCGTGCTGGAGGCCGACCGTATCGGCGGCGGCACCTCGGGCGTCAGCTTCGCCTGGACCAACTCCAACAACAAGACTCCGCGCCCCTATCACGACCTCAACGTCGCCGGCATGCGGGCCCATGCGGCGCTGAAGGAGGAATTCGGCGCCACGCCCTGGTTCCACCAGAGCGGCAGCCTGGAATGGCGCGTCGATCCGGCGGAGGCCGCTGCGCAGGCCGAGAAGGTCAAGCGGCTGCGCGACTGGGGCTACGCGGCCGAGTTCATCGACAAGAAGCGCCTCGGCGAGCTCGAGCCGGAAATCGCCCTCGATGCGGTTCCGGACGAGGCTCAGATCGTGTTCTGCCCGGAGGAGGGCTGGGTCGATCCTGTGCTCTATGCCGGCACCATGCTGCGTGCCGCGCGCCAGCGCTACGGTGCCGCGCTCAAGACCGGCGTCAGGATCACCGGGCTGGAAACGCGCAATGGCCGCGTCGTCGGCGCGCGGGACGAAAGCGGCGCGCTCCATGAGGCCGATCTCGTGATCAACTGCACCGGTCGCTGGTCGAACGAGACCGTGAGCCAGACCGCGCCGAACGTGCCGCTCGCGCCGACGATCGGCTTCCTGGTCTTCACGCCGCCGGTCGGCGTCGCATTGCGCCGACCTTTCCACGCCCCCGATGTCGATGTCCGGCCGGACGGTGCCGGGCGGCTGATGGTGCGCAAGGATTCGCTCGACGACCGCTTCGCCGCACTGGAAAGCCGCACGCCGGATTGCGAGGAGGCGCGGATCGCCATCGCCAGCGCCGCCGAGATCCTGCCGGGGTTGAAGGGCGTCAAGGCCGAGGCCGTGCGCACCACGATGCGGCCGATTCCGGCGGACGGGCTGTCGACGGTGGGGCCGGCACGCGGGGTCGACGGCTACTACGTCGTCGTCACCCATAGCGGCGTCACGCTCTCGCCCTTCCTCGGCCAGGCCGTGGCAGACGAGGTGCTGCATGGCCGCCAGCGGCCGGAGCTGGAGGCGTTTCGCCCGGCGCGCTTCCAGGCCTGAGCGACACCGTCACTTCCGTTTCCAATCAACCAGAAGAGGGGACAACGATGTCTGAGAAATCGACGCGACGTGACGTTCTGAAATGGACCGGCGCGGGGGCCGCTGCGCTCGCCGCCGGCGGCCTGCCCGAGCCCGCTCTGGCGAAGCCGCCCCACTTCAAGCTCTATCTGATGATCTTCAACAACCTGCAGTCGCGCATGATCTGGACCGATTTGATCGGCAAGCAGTTCGCGCGGCTCGGCATCGACGTCAATGCGAGCTACCAACCGCCTTCCGTGGTCATCGCGCGGCGCGCCAACGACAGCGGCAAGACCCATGTCGAGGGTGGCTTCGACATGTATTCGGAGCGGATCTACTATAACGGGCTGGCGCCAAGCCCCGAGGCGCTGTTCCACAGCAAGAACGTGCCTCCGAACGGGCAGAACTACTATCGCGTCGCCGACCAGCAGATCGACGCGGCCATCGAGACATATTCACGCGCGATCACGCCCGAGGACCGCAAGACGGCGATGGCCGCCTTCGTGAAGCGCTGGTACGAGATCGAGCCGCTGCACATCGTCTTCTATCCGGAAGAGGTGATCATCACCAATCCGAAGCTGAAGGGGATGGAATCGACGACCTATAACCCGGTCTTCTATCCGCGGCCGGAGGACTGGTCGATCGAGGGCGCGACCGGTGACGTCACCGCGACCTTCGCCTCCTGGCAGCCGCCGAGCCAGCTCATCCCGATGTATGGCAGCGGCTATAATGAATCCAACATATTCGGCCCGGTCTACAACGCGCTGATGGAATATGACAGCTGGGCCAACAAGAAGCTTGTCCCGGCGCTGGCTGAAACGGTCAAAGGCTCGGAGGATGGCAAGAGCTGGGTCATCAGCCTGCGCAAGGGCGTGAAATGGCATTCCGGCGAGGAGTTCACCGCCGAGGACGTCAAGTTCACCTGGGACACGATCATCGACAAGACCTATGCGAGCCTGTTCCAGGCAACGCTGTCAGCGGTGATGGGTTCGCGCGACGCCTATAAGGTGACCGGCACGCACGAGATCACGGTGACGCTACCGCAACCGAACATGTTGTTCTACGACTTCCTGTTGCCGGTCATCGCGATCATGCCGAAGCATGCCTACAAGGACATCAAGCCGGAGGAATTGCGAGGCCACGTCATCTCGACCTGGCTTGGCACCTTCCCGGTCAAGACCTCGGACGGCAAGGTCTTCGCGGCGAAGGGCGGCGTCGGCACCGGGCCCTGGATCCCGCAGGGCTTCGACCCCTCGCGCAAGGCCTACAAATACAGCAAGAACGAGAACTACTGGCGAAAGACCGACGGCAACGTCAAGACCTTCTACGTGGTCAACATCGAGGGCGCCGATGCCTTGCTCAGCGCCATCAAATCCGGCGCCATCGACGCGCATGACCCGATGTACGATGTCGGCGGCCTGCTCAGCACCGTCGATCCGTCATGGGGCAAGGTCAATCGCTTCGACTCGTTCAAGTGGATGCAGACCTGCCTCAACCTGAACCATCCGGTCTTCGGCACCGGCGTCGAGACGCCGCTCGGCAAGAAGGATCCGAGCCGCGCCGCGGAAGCGGCGATGTATGTCCGCAAGGCGATGAGCCACATGATCCCGCGTGAGCAGATCATCAAGAACGTCGTTGCCGGCTTCGGCAAGCCCGGCACGGTGCCGATGCCCTTCACCTCGGAATTCTACGACCAAGACCTGCTGAAGCCGATCGCCTACGACTTCAACCTGGCGAAGCAGTACATGGAAAAGGCCGGGTACACCTACTGACGTCCCGGGCCTCGTTGCGACGGGCCGGGCGATCTCGTCCGACCCTCCCAAACCACCACAAAACTCCCAAGGATCAAGATGATGCGTGTCGCTGTGCTCGGTGCGGGCTCGATTGCCTATGGCAATGCCGCCCTTCTTTCCTCCCTCGGCCATGAGCCGGTGCTGTGGTCGCCATCCGGCAAGAGCGGCCGGAGCCTCGCCAAGGGCGAGCCTCTGACGGCGACCGGCAGCCTGACCGGCAGCTTCAAGGTCGCGGTCGCCGCGAGCGCCGCCGAGGCGGTCGCCGGGGCCGGGGCGGTGCTCTTCGCCCTGCCGGCCAATGGCCACCGCGCGGCGATGGACGCCGCCGCCCCGCATCTCGCGGTCGGGCAGGTCGTCATCATCAGCTCCCACACCTCGTTCAGCGGCCTCTATATCGCCCGCAAGATCGCCGAGCGAGGGCTCGACGTGCCGGTCGTCGTCTGGGGCACGACGGTGACCGCCGGGCGCAGGACCGGAGATGCCAGCGTCAACGTCTCGACCGTCCGCTCGAAGGTCGACATCGCGACGATTCCCGTCTCGGCCTCCAAGCGGGGGCTGACAATCTGCCAGCAGCTGTTCGGCGATCGCTTCGTCCAGCGCGACGACGCGCTGGCGATTTCGCTGTCCAATCTCAACCCGCAGAACCATCTCGGCATCGCGCTGTGCAACTTCACCCGCATGGAGCATGGCGAGACCTGGGGGCAGAACGAAAACAACACCGATTCCGTCGGCCGCCTGCTCGAAGCCCTCGACGCCGAGCGTCTCGCCATCGCGGAAGCCGCCGGCTACAAGGTCCGCACCATCCGCGAGCACTACAATCTCTCCTTCCATGTCGAGCCCGGACCGGTCGGCGAGATGGCGCGCCAGCTCGCGGCCCGCGGCAATGGCGGCAACGGACCGAGCAGTATCGACACGCGCTATGTCCTAGAGGACGCCCCCTTCGGCCTGCATCCGACAGTGCTGCTCGGCAAGCTCGCCGGCCGGCCCGCGACGCTGCACCAGGCCGGCGTCGACATCTTCTCGGCGCTCTATGGCCGGGATTTCGCGGCGGAAAACGATCTGCTCGGCGAGATCGGCCTCGAAGCGATGTCGCTCGCCGAACTGAAATCGCTGGTGCGCGACGGCTGGGCTGCGAAGCGCGCGGCGTAAGCCTATTCGAACCTCCCCCTTCTCTAGCGGATATGGATCATGACTGAGATCATTGTCGTCGGCGCCGGCGTCCTCGGGACGTCGGTCGCCTACCGGCTGGCGCGCGCCGGCGCCAAGGTCACCGTGCTCGAGGCGACACGCGTCGGCGGCGGGACATCCGGCATCTCCTTCGCTTGGACGAACTCCTCGAACAAGACGCCGCGTGCCTATCACGACCTCAACGTGGCCGGCATGCGGGCCCATGCGGCGCTGAAGGACGAGTTCGGCGCGACGCCCTGGTGGCACGGCGGCGGACGCATCGAGTGGCGGGCGGAATCCGAGCAAGCCGCGCTGAAGGCCAAGGTCGAGCGGCTGCGGAGCTGGGACTATGCGGCCGAATGGATCGACCGCAAGCAGTTGCTGGAGCTGGAGCCGGACATCGCGCCCGAGGCCGTCGGCGACGCGCCGATCGCCTGGTACCCAAACGATGGCTGGCTCGACCCGGTGGTCTATGCCCATGCGATGATGAGTGCGGCGCGGCGCCATGGCGCGACATTGCGGACGCAGACCAGGGTGGCCGGCCTGATCGTCGAGGGAGGCCGGGCGAAGGGCGTGCGCAGCGAGGGCGGCGAGACCTTCCATGCCGACATCGTCGTCAACTGCACCGGGCGCTGGTCCAACGACACGGTCGGAGCCGCAGCGCCGAACGTGCCATTGGCACCCACGATCGGTTTCCTCGTCTTCACGCCGCCCGTTCCGGCCAGCATCCAGCGCGTCATCGCCAGCCCCATCTGCGACTTCCGGCCGGATGGAGCCGGGCGCCTGATGCTGCACTGGGGCGCAGCCGACGCCACGGTGACGCCGGAGATCGGCGTCAATCCCGGCATGGAGCAGGCGCAGGATCTCGTCGACCGCCTGCTGCGCATTCTGCCCGGCCTCGCCCCGCTCAAGCCGGAAGCCGCGCGCGTCACCGTGCGGCCGATTCCGCAGGACGGTCTATCGGCCATCGGCCCGGTGCCGGGTGTCGAGAACTACTACGTCATGGTCACCCATAGCGGCGCGACGCTGTCGCCGGTCTTAGGGGCGATGGCCGCCGACGAGATCGTTAATGGAAGGACGCGACCAGAGCTTTCGAGCTTTAGGCCAGCGCGCTTTTTTCCATGATTGAGCCCCTTCCCGGTCGTCGTCCACAGCGCGCCTGTGAACGCGTTCAGGAGAAATGGCATGAATGGAGGGCATCGATGCGATTGCCCTCCGGCAAACGAGCGAGCGGAGATGGCCATGGAAGGTTGCACAATCGCCTGAACCCGATCCCGGATGGCCTGTTCGAGCTGACAAAGCCAACCAAGGTTGCTTCGCTGATGGCAGTTCCAGGTGGCTAGCTTGCCGCAGAAGCGTCGATCGCGAAAGCTCGCCGTCAGCCGCAAGCTTCGTACATTGACTGGAGGCCAGGAGGTTGGGAATGAGCCAACTTTGCCAATCGTATCGCCGCGCAAACTGGATTGCCGGAAAGCAGACGCTCCACGAGTCAGCAAGGGGCCAAACCCGGGCGCGTCGCTCCTGTAAAGGCCGGCCGGATTGCATGAGCGAAGTAGATGGTCTTCCGCGTCACCGTCTCACGCGTTTCAGGGTCTTTTCCTGAAAGGCTCTTGGCGCAAACTCTTCCTCCCCGACGACGCCATGACCGCGGGCCGCTGGATAGGAGCCCTTTCCTTAGATGTCGCCGTTCCGAATTGCGATCCGAACTGCTTGCGCAGTGGTCGCGTTTCCCTGGGATTGCCGCTCCCGCCGCATATGGTTTTCCGGCTCGCCCTATTGCATGTTCGCGAGGCTCGGCCACGATTGATCGGCGGGGTTTCACCCTCTCCCGTCGACTACCCAGTCAGCAGAAGTCCGGATTTTAGCAGAATGGACATCTCGCCACGTCAGCTCGCACATCTGCTGGCGATCCATCGCTCCGGCTCACTCCTGCGTGCCTCGGAGGGTCTCGGCGTTGCACAGCCATCGCTCTCGGTCAGCGTCGCCCGGCTCGAGGATGTGACCGGCCACCGGCTCGTTGAGCGCGGGAGGCACGGTGCCAAGCTCACCGCGGCCGGGCTGGCTCTTCTGAGGCATGCGGAGAGCCTCGAAGCCGTGCTGCAGACGGCAGGCGAGGAAATGCGGAATCTCCGGGTCGGCGTTGCGGGGCCGCTAATTGTGGGCGGCACGCCGCTCTCGGCGAGCAGCATCATCCCCGACATCCTGTCGAGCCTCTACCGCGAGCAGCCCGCCATGGCCTGCAGCGTAATCGAGGGCTCGGACGACGACCTGCTCGCCGGCCTCCTGACTCACCGCATAGATGTCGTCATCAGCACGATCAGCGGCCATGGCTCGAGCGGCCGCGAACGTGAGGACATCGCGAACGAGCCCTTGTTCGGAGCCGGCGTCGCCGCGCTCGTCCGGGCCGGTCATTCTCTCGCGGGAGAAAGGGAACTGTCCCTGACCGAGCACCGGGAGGCTCTTTGGGTCATGCCGCCCGAAGGCAGCACCTTCACCACGCTAGTGGAGGCGCTGTTCACGACGGCGGGCCTGGCTTTTCCCGAGCGCATCATCCGCGCAGCGCCCTTCGGCGTGCTGAAGGAGATCGTGCGCCGCACCGACGGTATCACGATCCTATCGCACCAGATCGTCCGCAGCGAACTGGAGGATGGCTCTCTCGTCGCGCTGCCGCTAAGGCAGCAGCCTGCGAAGCGCATCTTCGGCCTGCGCACCCTCAAGCAGCATCCGATGAGCGCGCTCGCCAGGCGATTCATCGAGATCGCGCGGGAGAAGGCAGTTGATTACGACCACGCCTGAACGGCCCGGGCGGCCTATCACTGTGGCTCGATGCCCAAGGTCGGGATGAGCTTCGCGGCGCTGTCGTATTGACTTCGCAGGAAGGCCGCGGCGCTCGCCGGCGTGGTGGCGTCCGCCTCGAACTCGAAGCCCAGCTTCGCCGCTGCGCGCTGCAATTCGGGGTCGGCCGTGGCCTGCGACACGGCCTTCGCCAGCTGCTCTGCGATCGCGGCAGGCAGCCCGGCCGGCGCCATCATCATGAACCAAGCCTGAAGGTCGGCGGAGGGGAGGATTTCGGTGATCGCCGGCAGGTCCGGCATCGATGCGATGCGCCGCGTCCCCGCGGCGGCGATGGGACGCAGGGCCTTCTCCTCGATATGCGCCTCCGCGACCGAAACCGACAGGATCGCCACCTCGGTCCGGCCGGTGACGGTGTCCTGAACCGCGCTGGAGATCGTGTTGTAGGGCACGAGCACGAAGCGGGTGCCCGCCGCCTTGTTGATCGCCTGCCCCAGAATGCCGGACAGGTTGCGCGGCCCGTCGACGGCGATCGACAGCGAGCCCGGTTTCTCCTTCTCCAGCGCGATCAGCTCGGCGAGCGACGTCGCCTTCACTGACGGGTTGACCACGATGACCTGGTTGCTCCTGGCGATGAATGCGACGGCCGAGAGGTCGCGCAGCGGATCATAGGAGAGCTTCTTGAAGGTGAAGGGATTGGTGACCAGGCCGGCCGAGGTGGTGAACAGCAGCGCATAGCCGTCGGGCGCCGCCCGCACCACAGCTTGCGTCCCGACGACATTGGCGGCGCCGGGCTTGTTCTCCACCACCAATTGCTGGCCGAGGCTGCGCGCCATGCGCTCGGCGATCATACGGCAGAGAATGTCGGGGCTGCTTCCTGCCGATTGCGGAACGACCACGGTGATCGGCTTTTGCGGCCAACTCTGCGCACGGGCGGCCGTGTCGACCAGGAGGCTGCCTGCCAGGCAGGACAGCAATGCGCGTCTATCGAGGGTCTTCATGATATCCTCCCTGAATTTGGGCCGCTCCTATCGACGTGGAGCGGTCCCGATACGGCTTCGGCCGGCCGTCGTCAGATTTCGTCGCGAACGCCGTTGCTCAATGTGCCGAGGCGATCGATCTCGACCTCGACGAGATCGCCGGGCTTGAGCCAGAGCGGCGGATTACGCTTGGCGCCGACGCCGCCCGGTGTCCCTGTCGCGATCACGTCGCCGGGCTCGAGCCGCGTGAAGCGTGAGCAATAGGCGATCTGGGTGGGGATATCGAAGATCATCTGGCTGAAGCGGGCGTCCTGAACGACCTGGCCGTTGACCCTGGTCTGCAGCCTCAGCCCTGAGAGATCGCCCAGTTCGTCGGGCGTCGCCATCCAGGGGCCGAAGGCACCGGTGCCGGGAAAATTCTTGCCCGGTGTGAACTGGTGCGTATGGCGCTGGAAATCTCGCAGGCTGCCGTCATTGTAACAGGCGTAGCCGGCGATATGGTCCCGGGCGTCGGCATTCTCGATGTAGCGCCCCGCCTTGCCGATGATCACGGCGAGTTCGCCCTCGTAGTCGAGATCGGTCGAGACTTTGGGCCTGATGATATCGGCGAGATGCCCGATCTGAGTGTTGGCGTAGCGGGCGAAGACAGTCGGGTTCTCGACCTCCGAGCGTCCGGTCTCCTGACGGTGCATCTCGTAGTTCAGGCCGATGCAGAGAATCTTGTCCGGGTTCGGAACGACTGGCAGCCACGTGATCCGCGCCAGCGGGATACTGTCCGCCTTTGCTGCTGCGGCGGGGATGGCCGCCAGCGCATCGGCCGCGAGCACGGCTTTTAGGTCTGCGAAGCGATCGTGAAGGACCGCGCCGACATCGGCGATCGCCTCGCCCGAGACCACGCCCCAGCTCTGTCGGCCGTCGATGGTGAATGAAGCCAATTTCATGGTGTCGCTTTCTTCTGCGAGATGGCGGAGTGAGGTGCCATCGGCTCTCAGGCCGCGGCGGTGGTTCGGCCGGGGAGCGACCCGGCATAGGCATGCAGCGCAAGCCGGAGCTCGGCCAGTAAGGCGAGGCAGGCGGCGGCCGCGTCCGCCGTCCCGAAGACGTAGTGATCTGGACGGATCAGCGCCGCGCCGGCGTCCTGTTCCGCCAGCCATCCGGCCAGCACGCCGTCCCGCTCGCGGAACGCCTCGACGGCAGGCGGCACGGCCACCGTGCCGTCCGATAAAGCAAGGACGGTCACGCCGAGGTCTTGGGCGGCATCGGACAGGGCCGATAGCTGCTCGGGCCGCCAGCCCGGAGCTCGCGTATCGATGACCATACGCCAGCCCGTGCCGAAGACGGCGTCGAGCAGACCCTCGCGGCCGGCAGCCATCGCGTAGGGCTGTGGGAAAAGGCGTCCGGTGCCGGGGCGACGCGATGAGGACAGTAGGCCAGCCCGAAGCGGCGGGATCACCGACTGTCGGGTGATCGTCGCTGGAACGCCGCCGCTTTCGGCCAGAAGCCGCGCGTCGCGTCGCCTCGCCGCCTCGGGATCGCGCTCGCACAGGACGGCTCCGATCCCCTTGATCTGCTCGATCAGCTCGCGCACATGCGGGCTGCGCTCCTCGCCATAGGTGTCCAGGAGCGAGGGGTCGGCCTGCCCCGCAAGGACGGCCTGCAGCTTCCAGACGATGTTCGTAACGTCGCGCATGCCCTGGCACATGCCCTGTCCCAGGATCGGCGGCTGCTGATGCGCCGCGTCGCCGGCGAAGAAAACGCGGCCGCGACGCCAGTCCCGCAGGACGAGGGCGTGAAAGCGGTAGCTGGCGGCACGCCAGAGCGTGGCGTCCTGCGGCCCGATCCAACGGTTCAGGAGGTGCCAGACGCGCTCAGGCCGCTCCATCTCGCGCGGGTCCTCGCCGTCGAGCAGCATGATCTCCCAGCGCCGGTGATTGCCGGGTCCGACGATGTAGACGGACGGGCGGTCGGGCTCGCAGTAATGCGCCGAGTTGGCGGGAAGCGTATCAAGCTTGTCGGGGTCGACCTTGAGATCGATTACCACCCAGGGCTCGTCGAATTCCAGATCGTCCAGCGTCGCGCCGACCATGCCGCGCAGGCTGCTCGAAGCGCCATCGCAGGCGATGACGTAATCGGCGGTAACGCGCCCGCTGCCTCCGGCTGCATCGCAAAGTTGCAGCATGACACCACTTTCGTGCTGCATGAGCCCGGTCACCTGCGTGCCCAGGCGCAGCTCGACACCGGGCCAATGCCCGGCGTGGTCCCGCAGCGCCGCTTCCAGCGGCGGCTGCGTGAAGACCATGGTGGGCGTGTAGCCAAGCGGATAAGGCGTGCCGACCATGCCGATCCGCCGCAGCAGCTCTCCCTGGCTCCCGAAATGCTCAGACAGGTCGAACGGCGCAATATAGGGCGCTACCGCCTCGGCGACACCGAGATTGTCGAGAACGCGCAGGATCTCGTGGTCGAGAGCGATCGCGCGAGGCTTGTCGTAAACCTCGCTGGTCCGGTCGATGCACAGCGTGTGAATGCCCGCCTGGCCGAGGAGGTTCGCAGCGAGGGCTCCGGCCGGGCCGAAACCGACGACGGCGACCTGAACGTCGTTTGGTAGACCGGGTGGATGAGAGGTCGAAAGCTCGGGCTGCATCGGTTTCGTCTCAGCGCAGGGGCTCGGAAAGGGTCACGTCGAAAACACTCGGCGTGCCGGCGGATGCTTCAGGGGCATTGATGGTGATCTGGAGCGCAGGTGTCGCCGACGCGTTGCGGTTGCGATGCACCATGCCGGCCGGAAAGATCGCGAGCTGTCCAGCCGCGGCGGTGCCGCCTTCGAGTCCGATCTGCAGATCGAGCTCGCCGTCGAGCATGAAATAGAACTGATCGAAGGGATGAACGTGCAGGCCCATCCCACTGCCCGGCTGTACGGCGGCCACGAAGGCCCTGAGCCGCTCCGAGCCGCGCTTGCGGTCGAGTAGCGGCTGGGTCTCGAAGGCGCGCCCTTCCGCGGCATGGCCCTGATGAGAGCTGAAGGCATCGGATGAGACGCGATCCGCGAGCTCCGCGAGCGGCGTGCCAAGGGCCGGCGCTTCCCCCGACGTCGTGGGCACCGCCGACCGGATGTCGAGGAGAACTGGCTCGCCACCGCCCACCGCGCGCAAGGCATGGGGCCTGCTCCGGGGCAGAAACAGGAAATGCCCCTTCTCCAGCGTCACGCGTTCCTCACCGGAGGTCGCCTCGACGGCGCCCGCCAATACGTAGATCAGTCGCTCCTCCGAGGAGGTCGGTCCGGCATCGTCGCTGCAGCCTTCGCCAAGTGTCAGAAGGCCGATCTCGCAGCTCTCGATGCCCTGGGCCGCGCCGGCTAGGACATGGCGCATCGCGCTGGCGCCGGCAGAACTGAAGGCAGGAGCGGAGGTAACGTGGCGCATGGCGGGTCGACCCATCACACCGCGGCGACGGCAGCATCGGCGGCCGGCAGGCGCCTGCGGCTCATCTTTCCGATCGCGATGACGGCAAAGGCGATGACGAAAGCGGGCGCGATCGGCAGTTCCAGCACGTCCTTCGCCGTCCATCCGCCCGCGAGCAGCAAGCCGATCAGCGAGGGGCTGAACGCGGAGCCAAGGCGTCCGACGCCGCTGGCCCAGCCGATGCCGGTCGCCCTGATCGCGGTCGGATAGCTTTCGGCCGCCAGCGCATTGACCAGGCCGAGACCGCCCATCACCGTCCAACCGGCCGCGAAAGCGCCTCCGAGAAGCAATGTCGGATTGCCGGCGGAATGGGCGATCGCGAAGACGAACGGCGCGATCAGCACGAAGTTGACGGTCGCGACGCGATAGGTGCCCCAGTGCGCGGCCATGGGCCCGAGGAGCGCGGAGCCGAGCATGCCGCCCAGGTTGAAGACCGTTGCGGCGAAGACCGCCTGCTGCTGTGTGAATCCGAAATCGCGGGCCAGAGTCGGCAGCCACTGGAACAGCAGATACATCACCGCCAGAATGGTCGCATAGCTGACCCAGAGCAGCACCGTCGTGCCGGCCAGGCCCTCGCCGAACAGACGGCCGAGCGAGACGCGCCCGGCCTGATCCGCCATCGTGAAGCGTGCATCCTGCGGCAGCGCCACCTGCGGCGCGATACGGCGCATAAGCGTGGCGACACGTACCTCGTCGCCGCGCCGCGCGAGCAGGAAGCGCGCGGACTCCGGCAGAGCCACGCATGTCGCGATCAGGGCGAGAAGCGTCGCCCCGCCCGCAACGAAGAATAGGGCTCGCCAGCCAAAGGCCGGTTCGAGTGCGGCGCTCAGGAAGCCGCCCAGCATCGCTCCGGCGGCGATGCCGCCGCTGACGACGAGAACACTCGTCTGACGATGGCGGGACGGTGCAAACTCGGCGACGAGGGCGCAGATACTGGGCAGAAGGCCACCGATGCCGATGCCTGCCAGCGCCCGGAAGACGATGAGATGATTGAGATCGCGCGCGAACGGCACGGCGAGGGTGAAAGTGCCGAACAGCGCGACGCAGGCGATGGTGCAGGGCCGCCGTCCCCAGCGATCTCCGGCATAGCCGAGTACGAAGGCGCCGATGGTCAGTCCGACCAGAGTCGCGGTGAAGACCGAAGCGAGCTCGGAGCGCGCGATCCCGAGTTCGGCCGAGAGGGCTGGCGCGGCGAGACCGAGCGTGACGTTGTCGATCCCGTCCAGCATCGCGAGGACAACGGCGAGCCCGAAGATCCCGAACCTGTAACCGCCGATGGTCTGGGTATCGATCAGGGTATCGATCGATAGTCTCGGTGAAGTTTCCATGGGTTTCCTCGTCTTTTTTCTTCTATGCCGGGTCTCATGCCCGACGGTTGATCAGCCGCGCAGCCGGTGCCCCCCGCTGCGGAACGCGAACAGGTTCTGGATCCGTTTCCAACGTTTGGTATGGGGAGGGGTCACGCCCCATTGATCGAGCCGGCCCGCAGGCCAGGCCCAGTATTCGGGACCGTTATAGGGATAGCTGTCGTCGATCTGCAGGACGTCGGAGGTATATTCGAGCGGGATTTCCTCCGGCCCCGCGAAATAAGCGAAGACGTTGTCGGCGCAACCATGCCGACCCACGCCCCATTCGATGGGATAGCCCGCATCGCTCATCCGCCCGGCGCCGCGCATGACGGAGTCTAGATCGGCCATCTCGAAGGAGAGATGGTTGAGCGTGTTCGCATCGGCCTGACAGATCACGATCGAACTGTGGTCCGGCGAATCCGCGTTAAGGAACGCCTGGCGCCCCGCCCGGTCGACGAGCTTCATGCCGAGGCCATCGACATAGAATGCCGTCAGGCGGGCCGCGTCGGGGTCGTTGAAGTTGACATGCGCGATCTTGTGGGGCCGGTCCGGCTGCGGCTCGTCGTCGTCGTGGCACGCCGCGCCTGCGACGACCGCCAGACACCGTCCACTCGGATCGGCGAGTCCGAAACCGTAGCCGCCCTCGATCCTGTCGAGCGAACCGGGAGGCTCGACCGGGGTCTCCATGGCCGCCAGGCGAGCATGGATGGCGTCGACGATGTCGCGCGTCCTGGCCTCATAGACCACCCGCCCGATCCGGGCTGGACCATGGCTCGGGCGCAGAGCGAGGATATGATGAAATTCCGCCGTGCCGCGCAGGTAAATCGTATCGCCGTCGCGCGCGACTTCGCTGAGGTGCCAGACATCCGTGTAGAACCGCGCGGACCGCTCGGGGTCCGCCAATTCAAGCTCGACGCTTCTTACACCGGTGATCGTCGATCTCGTCGCCATTGTCATAGCGGCGGCTTCAGCGCGAGAACTCATCGCCCTGATAGGCGACGATGGGCAGGTAATCCTCGCGCACCGGGCCGAAGATATCGACGTTGATCGCCGTCCCGTCCTCGGGCGCCGGTGGCTCGACATAATGCACGTGGTGGGCCGGAATGCGGATGACAGTGCCCGCCGGGCAGTCGAAGAGCTGATCCTCGACATGAAGCTTCACCCGCCCTTGAATGATCATGAAAATCTGGTCGAAGGGATGGCTGTGGGGCGAGCCTTGGCAGCCGGGCTCGAGGTAGTTGTACGTGACCAGCACCCCGTCGCTGCGGAAGCCACGCTGGACGATGCCGGGCTTGAGCTCGCGCGAGGGAATCTCGTCCCAGTGATAGGCCTTGACGGCCTTCTTTTCTGTCATGTCGTCCTCCCGAATTCTGATCTAGGCAGCTATGTCGCGTGCGACGTGGGCATGGAGCTGCAGGAACGGCCCAATCGCTTCCGGTGGCCGGGCTGCGAAGCCGCTACGCGCCGCCACTGCGAAATCGGGCAAATGCGGCCGGGCAAGGTCGATACGGCGCAGGGCACCGTCCCGCCCATCTGAGAGATGGATCAAGCCGAGACAGAGCGTCGTCTCGGGCGGCGGCTGAAGCGGTGCCAGGCCCCGAAAGAATTCATCCGTCTCGTGACGCAGCGGTATGGGGATATGAAGCAGATCGACCGGCCGGGACGCACGGGCGAGCAGATCCTGCGCGATCCCTGCCATGGCTACGGCATCGGCGGGCGTCATGGCGAAGCGCGCGCCGTCGCGGCAATCGAGATGAAGGGCGAGGCGGGCATGAGCGGGTACCTGGTCGATCACGCGCAGCGCCTCCTCCACGAAAGTTGCTCGCGCATCCTCCGCCAGGTCTTCTGTTGTTTCACGGACGGTTTCACTGAGATCGGCGTAAGGCAGCTCGAGCTGAATCGCCGCTTCATCGGCTTGCATCTCCGCAACGAGGCCGGCGACGTGGGCGCAGAGCGCATTTGCATAATCGTCCCGGTCTCGGCGGAGCCGCCCAAGCCCGTCGGCATACTGGATAGCCACGGGAAGGCTGGTCTGCAGCCTCGCATTCTTCGGAATCAGGCCTCGCCGTTTGAGATCGGCGAACGCGGCGAGCGAGGCGCAGCGCCACGGAGCATAACCCCCGTCTTCCGCCGCAGGTGATCGATCGCCGGGGACCGCGATGTCGGCGGGGTCGCGTACGCGACCATCGGAGAAGATCGTCAACAGCCCAGCAAGGTCTGATGCCTGCATCGCCAGTGCCGAGCGGGAATCCATCCCCGGAAAGGCGCCGACGAGGTGCAGGCACTCTTCTGCGCGAACCGCTTCAGTCGACTGTTCCGATCGATATGCCTGCCGCTCCTGCATGCCCCACCGCAGCTCCGATCTGGACTAATGCGGCGGGACGGTGCCAGGAGCGAGGATCGTCGGATAATAATGATTTATCGATTTGATATAGCCTTAATCTATATAACACGGTGCATTCGGTCGCCGCATCGCGCTCCTCCGCTATGGATGCCGAACTAAGCAAAACTGCCATGGTAGCGGTGATCCGCGCCCAGCGGCCCCGGCAACGTAGGTCTGTGATTAGCGATGATGTCTGGGAAACGCACTCTGATTGATACTGATCCCCCGTGAATTGGTCCGCCCTGAAGTATGTCTTGACGATCACCCGAGAGCGGACCCTCCAGACGCCAGCTTTGGGCCAGATTCGGCCGCCGCGCCGCCGCGCGAATTGGATTGCCGGAGAGCGGACGCTCCAGATGTCGGCTAAGCGTAATGCCGGCCGCGACGCTAAGCGTGTCATCTCCTGGCCAAGCTGATGAACGCTGTTCTGCAACCTGTTGCGCCCGGCGTTGATGAACCATGCCCGCCGCGCGGCCAGAGGCGGGCGGGAGCGGTGTGGGTGCTGATCGCGGCGATCGTGCTGACGCCGGGGGCGGGAACGGGGCGAGATGTTTGCGACGCTGTACGAAGAACTGAGCACGATCCTTGAGTGGACGGAGCGGCAAGCGGTTGGAAGGCTGCTAGAACGACAAAACCCGCCGCTAATGCGACGGGTGTTGTTGATTTGGTTGCGGGGGCACGCAACTACCGATTCCGACACTCGTTAGCAGCGGCGATCTGACGCCAATAGTCCCTTCTCCATGAAGGAGTTCGAAGCCTTTTGGGCGCGCCATTTCCGGCCGTAATCCACCAAAAATCAATGCCTTAGCTGTCCTGCGAGCTTGTTCGCGCCTGCTCGCTGCATAACAATTTGCATAACAAGAGTGCATAACAGGACAGCGAGTGACGATTCCGGTTCACATCAGCCAGCGTGGCGGCGTTTATCAATATGTCAGGCGCGTCCCCGACGAGCTGGCTGCCGTCTTCGGTTGATCGCGACGACACAGCGGGTTTTGGTACCGCCATTCGGAGGTTCGAATCCTCTCGCCCCCAGCGTGGCGGCGTTTATCAATATGTCAGGCGCGTCCCCGACGAGCTGGCTGCCGTCTTCGGTTGATCGCGACGACACAGCGGGTTTTGGTACCGCCATTCGGAGGTTCGAATCCTCTCGCCCCAGCCAAAATTCGTGATTTGCGAAGAGCTTGGTGTTTTCTGAGCGACTCTCAGCTACTTTCAGAAGCACGTCCGTTTTCCATGGATTTCCCACGCGATCCTTGGTTCCAAAAGGGCTGATAGCGCCGAGTTTCCTACGGTTCTTCCGCCACTCAAGGATCGAAGCGTGACAGCATTTGTCCGCCCGGTTGCGAGTTCTATCCTTCCTGTCACCGGTGTTAGGTGGTGGGAGGATAGCCGGTGATAAAACCGCAAACGCGAAGTACTTTGACATGGTAATGGTCAACCACCGGGCGAGCGTCGCGGCAGACCGACCACCGTGCGACGGCCGGATGTCGTTATCCCTAGCCTTTGGAAGAGATCATGGCCGTTCAGGTGGCAGCAAGCGCAACCTTGTTGGGACGGGCGGTGGTTTATAGAGTGCTGCGTCCAGCATGCGCCCAGGGAAGATTTCCTGAATTTTCTCCGGAAATTATTCTTATTGTGGATTAGTAATGATGGAAGATTCTCGTTGAGGGAGCTTTCGTCGATGCGCGCCCTAGCGTTTTTGGCTGACGATCGAACACCAAAAAAGTGGTACAATGCTTGCGAGCGAGCGGCGGTGGAAAATCGGCTTACAAAATTTACCTATCAGACAATTTTTATCTGTCCGGCATTGCCGGCGGAGTCAATTGAGTTTGTTCTAGCGGATGCCGCCGTGCGATGCCCGTTGCCGAAAGTTCCGTTATGAGCTGGAAGTTCAAACAGCAAGCAGCCTCGGCCGGTGTCCTCCATTGCAGCCGAAGGGCCGCCACGTTGGGATTGATTGCCTGGCCATTGGGGGGGTGCAACCAAGGCGTCGTGACCTATCGCTTTCGTCTGGTTGTCGAAGTGATCGATGACGGCGAGCTGAAGTCTGGATCCAGTGTGATCGAGGTTTCCACTTGGGTGAGCGGTGGATGGGGCTTCTCCGAAGTGGGAGGAACGCGAAGCAGCGCAAGAGGCGAAACGGCTTTCGTCGATCTGGGGCCAAAGGGGTGCCTTGTGCCGCTTTTCGTGTTTCCGTTTCCTGGGAGCGGTTTTCTAGAAAGATTAGCTCTTTTAGCATTTAGAAAAAAATATCCTGAAATAACTGCAAAGCAACTTTCTAAGATGCAGGGCGAAGCTGATCTTCAAGCTGAACTTCAGCCGTATCTTGCAAGTTTCTCAAATCCGCTCGATCCCGGAACTGTCCAGCTGGTTCCGGGCGCGAATGTAGGCGCGATATTCGGGCAAAATATGCGGCTAAAACGCATTTATATCGAATTGACATCGGAAGCGCCGGCGGGCGGGCTGCTAAAAGAGCGAATGCCTTGGGTAGTCGATCACAAGACTTCGGTTGAGGTGGCCAAAAAACTAGCGGTTCAGGGGCTAGATTTTGGCGGTATATCAGGAACTTCTTATATGTTCATGCGCGGAAATTAAATTGGGCAGGGATCTTCTCTTAGCGATTCTGGCGATGGATGCCTACAATCGTGATTATAACCAGGGGGTTTTGTATCTGGCAATCAAGTTGGCAGTGCTACGCTAATAGCAAACCCCCATCAAACCCTGCAGGTTATCGGGAGGCCTCGTTTTATGCGCAGGCTTACCAACTGGGCAATGAAATCGTTATTTCCTATCGTGGAACTGACGTGGCTTAGCTGCCTCCTCCCTGAAGCGAGCCATCTCGCTCCTGACGGCAACAATCTCCGCGAGCTGACGCTTGCGCCATCGACCCTGAGCTCCTTGGAAACTGCGGCGGGCTCGCAGGCTGCTCTTGTTCGACGGTTTCCAACGCGCGCCTCAGGCGGCGGGGCAACATCTCGGTGGCTACGCGGTTATCGAATGCGCTTCCGCTGCGTGCTCATCGTTCGGGATGCGTCGCGAAATGCATGGGCGAGAGCGGAAGCAGAAGGAAGCAGCAATCCGACTGACGGGACAGGCCTTAGGTCGCCACTTCTGACAGGGCCTCGGCGAGCTGATCGATCTGCGAGAAGCGAAGGCCAGCGATGTTCAGGCGCCCTGAATCTGTTCCGTAGACGGCAAACTCCCGCCGCAGACGCTCCATGCTTTCTGCAGAAAGCTTGAGCGTTGAGAACATGCCCTTGTGCTGCCGGATCGCCAGCATGTGCGCTGGTGCGTTCTTTCGCTGCAGGGCATCGGCGAGCAGGTTTCTAAGCTCCACGATGCGGCACCGCATGGCTTCCAACTCCGCTCGCCAGGCCTGAGATTTCTCGAAGACCTTGATGGCGATCGCGGCACCGTGCTCCGGCGGAACGGAATAGTTGCTACGCGTCAGGTGCTCCAGCATGCGCGGCACCTTTTCCAGCATTGCGCCATTCGCGGAGACCACCGTCGCTGTGCCGGTTCGCTCGCAGTAGAGCCCCATATTCTTGGAGCAGCTTGCGGAGATCAGGACGGTCTCCACCCGATCGACCAGAAGCCTGAGGCCCAGCGCGTCCTCATCCAGGCCATCCCCAAAGCCTTGATAGGCGGTGTCGACGAAGGGAATGAGGCCACGCTGATTGCACAGCTCGGCAATGGCAGCCCACCGATCCGCCGGCAGATCGATGCCGGTCGGATTATGGCAACAGCCGTGCAGGAGGATCACGTCTCCCGCACGGGCCTGCGCAAGATCATCGAGCGCTGCGTCGATATCGAAGCGCCCATCCTGCTCTCGCCAACGATAGTTGCGCACCCGAAGGCCGGCCGTCTCCATCAATGGGCGATGATTCACATAGGCCGGATCAGTCGACCAGACGGTGGCTTCGGAATTGGCTCGCGCGACGAGGTCTCCAAGCAGCCTGAGTGCACCGGTCGCCCCCACCGTTTGGATGGTGTGCTGCTTCCCGAGATGCGGAGACGCTTCGCCCAAGAGCAGCTGCGCCATCCCATCGTTGAATGCCTGGTTGCCAACCAACGGTCGGTACGCCTTGGACGCCCCTTCCGACACGAGCTCGCGCTCCGCGTCCCGAACGACCTGCATGGTCGGCGTGACGCCCTGATCGTCGCGATAGACGCCAATGACGAGATTGATCTTCTCAGCCCGCGGGTCGCCTTGGAAGACAGCGTTCAATCCCCAAAGCGGGTCGGGAGCAAGCGTCGGCAGATCGATGAACATTGTCTCTCTCAGGTCCTGATGTGACGACGATTGGCGAGGACGACCCCGCAGGTGATCGCAACCACGCCTGCGATAACCTGCGGAGAAAGCGTTTCACCGAGCAAAGGAACGGCGACGAGGCTTGCAAGCGCCGGCGCGAGTGAACCAATGAGCGCGCTTCGCTCAGCACCGAGACGCCTGATCGAGATGACATAGGTCAGGCTTGCCACGAGCCCTGCACCTAATCCTTGTGCCAGGAGGAAGGGCGCAGCTTCTGCCAACCCGAAGGCTCCGACATGCGTTTCGACCACGCCGGATAGGATGAGGCCGAGCAGCACGACGACGGACGGCACGTTGAGGAGCAGCGTGGCGCTGACAGCGTCCAAACCAGCTCGACGCAGCCCAATCGTGTAGATGCCCCAGCAGAGGCTGGCGGCCAGGAGCAATGGTACGCCGCGTGCGAACGAGCCTCCGACCGGGGCTGCGAGAGCCAGAGTCGCGGCTCCTCCAATGACAAGCGCCAAGGCAGACCAGCGTGTCCCTTTTGGAATTCGACGCTCGATCAAGCTTGAGATCAGAACAACCGAGAGAGGCGTGGTGCCGGCGATCAGCGCGCCGACATGAGCCGCTGATGTGGAAGCCCCTCCAGCGGCGGCCAGGAAGAAGAATGGCAGCCCCGCCCCAAGGACGATCATCAGGGCCAGCCGGGGATCGACATTGCGAATGGCGGCCCACCTGGATCGGAGCAGTGGAAGCAGCAGGATCGCCGGCACTCCGAAGCGGATGAGCGCGGCATCGGCAGGCGCCAACGCCGAGGAGCCGATGTACCGGATCGAAAGAGCAAAGCCCGCCCAGATTCCGACCGTGAGGAAGATCGCAGCATACCCGTAGGTATCCAGCGTCGAGGTGCTGGGCGGCCCAGAATTCCGTTCGATGACAGCAGACATGTCCGGCCCCTTCAGTCAGGGCTGATATGCGCTGTCTTATTGGGCATTTTCATGCGAAGATTGCTGATGATACGAGAAGATTGGGCAGAAACTGCCAATAGGAGAGCGCTTTTGGATTTGAAGGACCGCCAGATCATCGCCGAGCTGCAGAAGGACGGCCGTCTCTCGAACCAGGAGCTCTCGGAACGGGTGGCCCTGTCACCGTCCCCATGCCTTCGGAGGCTTCGGAACCTCGAAGATAGCGGCGTCATAAAGGGCTATACGGCTCTGGTCGACGAGACGGCCTTTGGCCTTCCGGTGACCGTTTTTGTCGAGATCCGGCTCACCCAACACACTCACGCGGTCAACGCGAACTTCGAGCAGAAAATCCGCAATCTCAGCAACGTGCTGGACTGCTACGTCATGACAGGCGACGCGGACTACCTGTTGCGGGTCCTTGTCGAGAGCCTGCAGGACTATGAGAGCTTTGTCCGCAATCACCTTCATAGGATCGAAGGGATCGCCGCCATCAAAACAAGCTTCGCCTATGGCGTCGTCAAACGATCGAACGTGTATCCGTGGGTGGGATAACGGTGCCGACTTGTCGATTGAGAGCCTATCTCCTCTGAAGCGCGTTTGTTCCCCGGCGGCCAGCGCGAGCGGCGAAGCTGGTCTGTGTTGCGCAGCCGCGCGGTGGTGGCGGGGACGAAGACCTCCGGCGCGGCAGGCCAACTCCGCGATCCTTGATCAGGCGAACCGCCTCGATCTTGAACTCACGCCCAAACTGTCGTCGCCGCATATGTCCGCACGCTGATCGGCCGCTTCGCCAGCACACTGTCCTCGGTCCGGGCGGACGACCTTGGCGCCGTGCCGCTGAAGGCCCTGGTCGAGCGCCACCCCGTGGTGGATTTCGGCGCGGTTGACGACGTGATCTTCGGCTGCGCCAACCAGGCGGGCGAGGACAGACGACAAACTCATGAAAGAACAGTATGGCCCAAGCCATGTCAAAATCGTGCACGGAACGATTTCCTTGGCAGATCAATACGGTTTTGGGACACACTGGGATCCAGGCTCGACGGGTCTCGGAGCACCGCTAATAGCGATGTGGTTTGGCCCCATCGTCCGTCCATTCAGGCGGCAATCCAAGCTGGCTTCCGATCAAACCGCGAATTCCGGGAGCGCGACCGTACTGCTCACAAGCCGCATACTTAGGAGGAAGCCCGATCGCAGAATTGATCTTCTGCCATGAAGGCAGGTCGATTCCGACGCTGTCAAAGGGGCTTTCCCCCTTCACCAGCATTTGGCCGAAGTCGCCGCCGAATTCCGCCGCAAGATCATAGGCATCACTCGATTTGGATGCGCGGGGTGAGTTGAACAGCGCGTTCGCCCCCCTTCCCCAAATCATGGACGCTTGCTGTCGCCCTCGAGGATCCAGGGCTTCGGCCTCCATCGAGAGGTTGCCTAGCCCGATCGGGATGCGTGGAGTTGGAATGGGAGCCCCGACGTCAACGAAATTCATGCCGAGTGAGACGGCTGCGGAAACGCCTGCTGCGACTTCGTCAGTTTCCGTCACATGGGTCACGTTAGCCTTGACGATCAAATCTGCGGGCTGATCGGGAGCCACGACTCGGAGGCGGTCGCTGACGCTGATGCATAGGGCGCGATTGACAGCGTTAGCGATCAGAGCGCGCTGCTCGCTCGAAAGCTTCGGCCCGAGTAGCGGAGCGAAGGCGGTCGGAAGAAGCTTGACCGTGCTGGCGGCCAACACCTGCTCCTTTCTCACGTTTATGCGCGACTTGGTGATCAGCCCGTCAGAAGGCTTCATCCCTTCGTAGGACGACAGCTCAAGCCCCTGCACGAGAGGAGTGGAGGCGCAGGCCGGGAGCATTCCGACCATCACCAGCATCATCAGATGCCTGCTATTGAATCCGCCTGCATGACGCTTCACACCAAGCTTTCGTCCACAAAGACTGGATTGGCTCGCAGGGGCGCATGATCGCTCCTCACACAGGGGGGTCGGAGTTGGAAACAGCTCGATGCTTAGTGCGATCTCGCGACTCGAATCCGATACCTCGGCTAAAGACGTGGCCGCGGTTTCCGAACCTCCCTCACGCAGTGGCAAGAGTGTCCCAGAAGGGCAGTCCGGCAGATGCCGGCGCCGCTCGTCCCAGATGCGTCGCCGGCGCAACCGGCTGGGTCGAGCGGATATAGTTGGAATGAATCTGGCTAAGACGCGCATCTGCACCACCGATTTCTGTCGATGGTGTTCCTTAAGGTGCTCTCATGGTTCAAAATCCGGCTGTAGATGTCCGAACGTTTCCAGCAGGTCTGGATTTATTGCAAAGCATGGCGCGATGCGCGGCCAGCAACATTCGACACAAAAATCGGCTACCTTGCTCTGTCACGTGGCGCTACAGCAGCGATGCCAATCTATCCGCCGGTCCCGATGTTCATGAACCCGAACGCCCAAATTCTTGTCGTGGACGACGACGGTGAGATCCGTAAGCTGCTTGCCCGCTACATGCAGGAGCAAGGTTTTCGGGTGCAGGTCGCCTCGAAATGCGCGGAAGTGCGGGAGAAGATTGCGACCAACCGGATTGATCTCATCATCCTCGACGTCATGTTGCCCGATGGCTCGGGGCTGGATCTCTGCCGCGACTTGCGAGCGACGCGATCGAACATACCGATCATACTTCTGACCGCCCTGAAGGAGGATATCGACCGGATCATCGGTCTCGAGATCGGAGCCGACGACTATCTGGGAAAGCCCTTCAATCCGCGCGAACTTGTCGCTCGGATGCGGGCCGTACTACGTCGGGGAGCCTATGCCGACGAAGAGCCCCGGTCCACGGGCGTCTTCCTGTTTGAGGGCTTCGCTGCCGATCCATCGTCACGCTCACTGATTGGTCCGAGGGGCGAGGGCGTACCGTTGACAGGGGCCGAGTTCGACCTCCTCGTCACATTCCTGCAAAGGCCGGGCCGTGTGCTTTCACGCGATCAACTTCTCGATCTGACCCGGGGGAACGGTGGCGACGTCACCGACCGTTCGATCGACGTCCTGATCAGCCGCCTCAGGCGCAAGCTGTCGGACGGAGGCGCCGCTCAGATATTCAGGACAGTCCGCAATGGCGGTTACCTTCTCGCCGCCAAAGTCCGTGTTCCAGACGGCCCAGGATGAACACCCTTCGTGCGAAGTTCGCCCTCCTGCTCGTGGTCTCGATCGTCGCGGTGGTCGCCTTGATCACCCTTGCGATGATGTACTTCTTCGCGACGCCGAAGGATATCGAGGCCGGCCTGCTCGCTCGGCAACTCATCACCCTGGAGCGGCTCGGCAAACAAAATCCGGAATCGGAGCTGCTCTCCCGACAGCCGTCGGCGGGTGAGCCTGACGGCGATGCGTCCGAGCTTCTTCGCGCGGCCGCAGCACAGCTCGGAGCGACGCTGGACGTCGCTGTGACGCACCATGCCAAATCCAGTCAGCTTTGGACAGTCTCGCTGCGCGTTGGACCGGGTAGCTGGGTCTTGGTCGACATCGATTCCCTGTCGGATCCCGCCTTGTGGGAGTGGTTGGCGTTCATCACGATCGGCGTGGGATCGATCGCCGTGTTCGCAGCCCATCGCATGAGCCGGCCTCTCGCGCTCCTCGAAGCCGCCGCGGAGTCAATCGGCCCGGACGGCAGCGTCGCGGTGTTCTCCGAACGCGGGCCGGCCGAGGTTCGCGTGACTGCCGCGGCCATCAATTCCCTGTCGCTCCGGTTGAAGCGGGCTATGGAGAGCCGCATGAGGCTCGTCGCCGCGGCCGGCCACGATTTTCGTACCCCGCTTACCCGGATGAGGTTACGCGCGGAATTCGTCTCGGATGATGAAGAGCAGGCATTGTGGCTAAAGGATATCGACGAACTCGAGCGCATCGCCGACAGCGCTATTCAGCTTGTCCGCGAGGAAGCAACGAAAGCCTCCGTCCAGGTCATCCGGGTCGATGAGCTGGTCAAGATCATCGTCGACGAGTTGCGGCAGCAGAACCTTCCGATCGGTGTCATGGATACTGTCGAGGTTTACGCAAAAGCCGATCGTCTGGCATTGAGCCGCGCCCTCCGGAACCTCTTGATCAACGCTGCGACGCATGGCGTGCGGGGTGTCGTCAACGTAACCGGAGGCACGAGCATAAAAGTCACCATCTCCGACGAAGGGCCGGGCATCGCACCAAATCTGCTCGATCAAGTGTTCGAACCCTTCTTTCGTGCCGATCGAGCCCGGCGCCAAGCCATCCCCGGCGCCGGTCTTGGCCTTACGATCTCCCGTGAAATCATCCGCAAATATGGTGGCGACATCCGGATCCGGAATTCTGCGGATGGAGGTTTGGTTCAGATCGTCGATTTGCCGTCCGTCACTTAGGCCTGCGTCGCTCGTCCCCCAATGTCACGAGGGTACTGCATTGATATCTGCGGACCGGGCGCCAGCAATGATTCAACATAAATCGCCGGCCCCAAGCAATATCGGGACATGAGAGACCGCAGATTCGTGGTTTTCCCGATGCATCTGGTGTTCTCCACGCATGGGGAGAATACCAATGACCCGCTTCCGCTCGCTCTGCCTGATCCCGGGGCTGAATCGAGAGCGCACCATCCTGGCACTTTTCCGCATCCGTGCGTTTTTCTGGTGCTTCCTTTCGCTCATCATGACCTCGCCGTCCGCAGCTTCCTCGGCAGGTGAGGGACATGGCCGCAACATTCCAATCACAGTTCTGGTCGACACCGTTCGTGAGGAGCCGATAGCTGCCACGATCTCCGCGACAGGAAACGTCGCCGCCTGGCGCGAAATGCCGGTCAGCTCAGAAACGGGCGGGCTTGCGATCAGCGAAATCCACGTGGACGAAGGAGACAGGGTGGAGAAGGGCCAGGTTCTGGCGCGCCTCAGCCGCAGCGTCGCCCTCGCCAAACTCAGCCAGAGCATGGCAGCAGTTGCCGAAGCGGAGGCCAACCTTTCTCAGGCGATCGCCCAGACATCGTTTGGCCGCGTCGCCGGCGCGCGAGACACACAAAAACGCATCCGCGCCCGACGGCGAGGCGTCAAACGCATGCCGTCCTTGCGATTTCACTCAAACGCGAGATTCCACTGCCGTTCAGTTTGTTTGCCGACCTAATGACCTCCAAGTCATCCCTCACGCCATGGACAGCGTCCACTGTGCAAGGTGACATGAACCTTGCTCGTTCTGGCTAACATCCTATGAGCGACGGATCGCTGCGGCCGCTCAGTCCGGTGTAGCCCAGGTCGACATCGCAGAGCCGGGCTAAACCGGAGCGATGGTTAGCCGAGCTGCCAAGGCATTGCGAAGTAGGCATAGCCCTCGCCGTTGCGCGCCATTCGCCCGAAGCCGGGCCAGGGGAGATGCATCCCGCCGACGAAGGTCGTCTTGCCAGCGATAGCATCGAGCGTCCTTACTCGGCTCTCGACCCCGAGAGCAGGATCCACGTCTACTCCGACGCGCGCCCGCGGCGTCGGAAGCTGCAGCACCGGGGAATGCACCACATCGCCGAGGATCAGCAACGAGGCAGAACCGGATGTAAGCATGAACGACGTGTTGCCCGGCGTATGTCCCGGTCCCGGCAGCGTCGAGAAGCCGGCAACGACCTCCTTCTCCTGGTCGGCGAAGCGGCGGATGCTGTCCTTGTAGGGCGCGATCGACCTGCGGGCGCCAGCAACGAAAGCCTCGCCCTGAGGCACCTTGGACAGGTTGGCGTCGTCCATCCAGAACTTGTACTCGGCGTCAGAAACGAGCACCTCGGCGTTGGGGAACACTTTCTTCCCGTCCGCGGTCGAAATGCCAAGCGCATGCTCCATGTGAAGATGGGTCAGCAGAATGGTATCGACCTTTTCCGGCGCGACGCCTGCCGCCTTGAGCGAGGCCTGCAGGCGACCGGTCGTCGGCAAGTAGGTCGGGCCGCCGCCGGCATCGATCAGCACGACGTTTTTGCTCGTCTCGACCAAATACGCACCGACCGGAATCGCGAGTCCCTCGGGGTGCGGATAGAGCAGCGTATCGAGCTTCGAGATCGTCTCCGCCGAGTCGGGGAAGAATTTCGCGAGGCCGTTTGTCGGCACCACGAAGCCGCCGTCCAACAGGGCGGTGACTTTTGCATCGCCTACAGTCGTCTGGAAGAACGCAGGGGTCTGGGATGCGGCACCGGTTCCGGAATAGGGGCCGGACTGGGCGGCCGCAGGCGAGACGAGACCGTGCCGACCCGCCGCTAGGGCGCCCAAGGCAGCTAGGCCACCGACCATGACGCCCCGGCGTCCAAGCGCGATTTCAAGTGAGGATTTAGGACACATGTATTCATACTCCATTTTCAAGTGTTTCCAGGAGTTCGGCCATGACAAGAGCGGATGGGTCTTTTGGGAGGCGACCGCTCCGGCGGCAGGTTTCTGGTAAAAACGCAAGCTGACGCCTGACTGACAGTTTTTGCGAGATTTCTTCATATTCCTGTAAGCTTGAAAGCATAAATTATTTTGAAATATCTGATTAAAATCTCGATTGGAGGCGAAACGATATTATAAATATCGACAATATATAGTTAGATAGGCCTGTATTGACATAAATTTTTATAGAATTATCGATATATTCATCGAACACTATCCGATGCTCGGCAATTCAATGCACGATCATGTGACTGCGCTCGGAAACGAGTGAATTGACTGCTCCGCCTGGTGCGGAGCCGTCAATTGAGATCGTTCTTCCGACAGTTCGCCTAAGCATCGAGCTCCGCCCATCTGGAGCTGAGGCTCAGGTGCTTCAAGCTCTAGTTCCTGCCGCGGAGATATCACTGCGAATGGGAAGCGCTGAGCAATTCTGCGGGCGTGACAAAGCCGAGGAAGTCTGGGGCGCCACTCGACGGAGCAAAAACCGCTAATCCGCCTTCGGGGAATTCGCTCTGCGAGACGGAGCGGCCCAGGATCATGGCGAGCGGATAGATGTGGCCCACGAGCACGTCCACTTTTCCACCCTTGGACGGAATACCTAGGCGACGACTGACCCAGGCGACATTCGCCGCCAAGCGCGCCTGGTCATGCTCGTAATCGTCGGCTGTCAGTTCAGGAACCGCTTTGACGTTGGTTTCCCCGAATGCGAGTTGCGCCGTGTCGAGGGCGCGAAATACCGGACTGCTGAGAACTTCACCGACCGGTATGGTCAATTCCTTGAAGCTCGCTCCCAAGGCGGTCGCCTGACGCCGGCCTTCTTCCGAGAGATTGCGCTGCCCTTCTCGTCGACCGAGATCTCCGGTGTCGACCTGAGAGCGATCGGTGATGGAATGGCGCATGTATACCGACACTCCTCCGCGTTGGAGCGTCCTGACTAGTTCAGACGCATTCGCGGCGCGAACTGTCCGCGTGAGAGAGATTGCCGAGTACGACGCTGCGATCCCTGCCAATAGGCGTCTTCTGGATATCATTTTCTAAGCCCCATCAAAGACGATAAGATCGAATGACTGATATCTTCGGCAAGATTGTGATATTAAATTCATAAATTCTGGCAAATTACCGAAATAATATTTGTATAAAAATGCCTTAATCGACAACAATTCGACCAATTCTAGGATGTATCTGTAGCGACTCATGGAGCTTTAACCTGACAGCAGGCTGACAATCTGCGGAACAGTGCTTCACCTTCCCGTAAGTTTTCTGATGAGAGGCACGTTGGATCTCGGATCGAAACAAGCCGGCCTTCAGGTCATGCCGTTCAAACACAATGCCTGCCGCCGTCATCGTATCGGCAAGATGAAGTTCAAGGCGACGAACTGGGCAGACGACGAGGCCAGCTGACACTTCGGATGACGCCGGAGGCGGTATCGTCATGGCAAGCGCCCACGCGGAAAACAGGCGGTGGCCAGCCGCGCTATAGCGATCTGGCGATCGAGACTGCGCTGATGCCGGGGCTGGTATTCGGCCTGCGGCTGAGCCAGACAGATTTCTGGCCACAGTGCTCCAACTTTTGGGCCTCGATCTCGCTGTTCCCCATCACACGACCTTGAGCCGGAGGGCAGGTAAGGTGCGATTGCGGAGCGCTCGGCACGATGATCGTGATCATAACCCGGAGAATGGGCCGATCCATGTCTGCATTCGACGCTGGACGCCGACAGCGGCGACATCATCGCGCATGTCGGCCAGCTTGCGCACGATGGCAGCGATTCCGGCGGAAACGAGACCGCTGGCGTACCGTCAACCAACCGTCGGCAGCTTCACGGTCACCCGGACGCCGGTACTTGATTCGGGGAGCGGTGAAGTCACCGAGAGTGTCGCGCCCGAGCGGTCGGCGATGGTCTTGACGATGGCGAGACCCAGACCGTTGCCGTCGATCTTGCCGGCGCCGCGCTCAAAGCGGCGCATAAGGCGGTCCAGCGCATCGGCTGGCACGGCTGCCCCCTCATTGGAGATGCAAAGCAGGCCGTCCGGCCTCAACGATATGTCCACGGCGCCGTCCTGCGCGCCGTGGCGCAATGCATTCTCGATGAGGTTGCGACCGAGAATGCCGACGATATCTGGATCGAGCATGGAAAGCACCGAGACCTCCGTCAGGACGAGCGTGATCCGCCGTTCCCCGGCCCGGACAAAATCGTCAACGATCAGGCGCAGGACCGTCCGCAGATCCGAAGGATCGTCGAGTTGCAAGCGACCGCCTTCGGCGCGGGCGAGTTGCATGAGCTTCTCGGACATGCGCATCAACCGCTTCAGCGTAGTCTCGATCTCCGTGGCACGTTGGCCCGTCCGCTCTTCGCGGGTTTCGAAGCGAATGCGCTGAGCCTGGGCGATGGCGCCGGCGACCGGCGTGCGCAGCTCATGCGCCGCATTGGCGGCAAAGCTGCGTTCCGCCTCGAAGGCGTCCGTCAGCCGACCGAGCAGTTGGTTGACGCCGGCGGAGATGGGGGCGAGTTCGCTCGGCAGGTTGGCGTCCGGCAGGGGCGAGAGGTCCCGCGCGCCGCGCCGGGCAAGACCTTGCTGCAGTCCGCGAACCGGTCGCAGGGAGCGGCGGACAGCTACGGCGATCGCCAGAAGGCTGAGGGGAGTGACGATGATCAATGGCAGCGCCAGGCCGGCGAGCATCGTGTGCGACATTCCCCGGCGATGACTGAGCGGCTCGGCGACGTCGATCGTGAGGTTTCCGTCGCGGGTTGCGTCGGCGTAGATCTTGTGGGTCTTCGTGCACCGGAATCCGGGCTGGGTGAACGGCGGAAAGACGGAGGCGTCGACGCCGTCCGATGCGAGTAGAATCCGGCCCTCCCGATCGCGCACGACGAAGGTGAGATCTTGTCCATAGCGGGCCGCGCGTCCGATCAGTGTCGGACTGTCCCCCTCGTTGCCCGCGATCGACGGTTCGCGCCGCAGGCGTCCTTCGCGCAGGTCGCGCCGCGCGATCGGCAAAATGCGCTCCGCTGTGGTCTTCAGCCCGTCGTTGAAGACTTGCTCCATCTCTTGGCCAACGCGTCGCGCGGTGACTGCCGCGGCGGCGAGCCAGAGCACGGTCACCGACAGACCTATCGCGAACGCCAGACGCGCCTGGATCGAGTCGAAGAGTCTCACGGCCTGCCTAAGCGATAACCGAGCCCGCGTTCGGTCTGGATGACGTGCGCGCCGAGCTTCTTGCGCAATCGGCTGATGTGGACCTCGATGGCATTGCTCTCGATGTCGCTATCGAAGGAATAGAGTCGTTCCTCGAGGCGCGCCTTGGAGAAGAGCTGCCCGGGGCGCTGCACGAAGGCTTCGAACAGCACCCATTCGCGCGCCGTCAGGGTAACGGGTTTGCCGCCGAGGGTCATGTTGCGGGCGGCGAGATCGATCTGAAGCGGGCCGAGCGTCACGATGGGATTGGGGTTGCCGGCATAGCGGCGCACCACCGAGCCGATGCGCGCGGAAAGCTCCGCCAGGTCGAACGGCTTCACCAGATAATCGTCGGCTCCGGCGTTCAAGCCGGCGATACGGTCGGATACCTGATCGAGCGCGGTCAGGATGATGACGGGCGTCTCCTCACCCCGCCCGCGTAGCATCCTGAGAAACGAAATGCCGAGCCCGTCCGGCAGCATGAGATCGAGCAGGATCAGGTCGAAATCGGCAGCGGCAAGCGCATCGTCGGCATGATCCAGACGGTTGACCCAATCGACGGAATGACCATCGTCGGCCATCTGATCTCGGGTGGCTGTGCCCAGCACCAGATCGTCCTCGATCAACAGCACCCGCACCGTCACCTCGACTTTCAACTCTCCGACATCCCGCAGCGCTCGGGGCGCGTGTATGACAAACAACTGCTGCGGAGCAAGGCAGCAAAAGACGCCTGGCCTGGAGCAAGTGGGATCGTGAACAGACGTCTTCTGTCTGGGCATGGTCCTCAGCCCCGTTGTCGCGGCTTGTTCGTCCACCCACCAGCTTACGGGAAGCTGAAGCGATATCGAGTCCAGCGTCAGGCTGCGGTCAGTTCCGGCGCCGGATAATCACCATGGGAGCCAAGACGGATGGCGACGAGCGCTGGCGCCAAGCCTGTCGGCAGGCGCCAGGTGCGCACGGTCCGACCGGTTCAACAGCCTCTGTGGCAGATAAGGAGATTTGAGCGCATGCCTAATCTCTTACTGCCTGGAGCGCCCGCCGATCCAGAACAGGACATGTAGATGACGACCAACTTATCCCGACGGACAGCCATCCAGGCATTTACTGCCTCGATCGTAACGGGCGCTCTGGCCGGCCGCGCGCTGGCGCAGCAGGGCCACTTCCACGGGGCGCCGTTCTCCACGCTCAGCGGAACCACCGTCGAGGAATTGGCGCCGCATCAGATCGGACAGCGGCAATTGGAGAGTCCGGCGCCGAAGGGACCTCAGGGAAGATGGGAGGCGCGGACCGCGCTGCCGCTGCCCAGATCCGAAATGGCCTGGGCGACGGCCCTGAACGGACGCATGCATGTGGTGGGCGGCTATGGGGAGGGCGCGGTCAACCGCGCCTACCACCATGTCTACGACCCGCAGGAGGATCGTTGGAGCATGCTTGCGCCTTTGCCGCGCGGCGCTAATCACGTCGCCGTCGTCGCCGACGGCGGCCGTCTCTATGCGTTGGGTGGATTTCTGGAGCAGAACCGGACGCCCGACGACAACGCCTTCATTTACGATCTCAAGACCGATAGCTGGCGGCCGATCGCCCGCCTGTCACGCGAGCGTGGCGCGGCCTCGGCGGTGGCACTCGATGGCAAGATCCATCTCATTGGCGGCGCGGCCCTGCCCACCCAGGAGCGGGCGAGTATCGGCTGGCACGAGGTCTATGATCCCGGCGCCGACCGTTGGGAGATGCGCAAGCCGCTTCCCGCCGCCCGTGATCACGCCGGTGCGGTCGCCTATGGCGGGCGGATCCATGTGATCGGCGGGCGCTTCAACACTTTCGAATACAACACCGACCGTCACGACGTGTACCATCCGGACAGGGACAGCTGGGCGTCGGCCGCGCCCATCCCGACCGGGCGGTCCGGACACGGCCTCGTCATCTATCGCGGACGTTTCTTTGCGATGGGCGGCGAGCAGCGCGACTTCGACCGGAACTGGCAGCAGCATGACAAGGTCTTCGGTCAGCTGGAGAGCTACGATCCGACGAGCGATACGTGGCAAAGCCATGCGCCGATGACGACGCCGCGGCACGGACTCGGCGCGGTGGCGCTGGGGGACTGGATCCATGTCGCCGGTGGCGGGCCGGTGGTCGGAGGCGGCATGCAGTCGTCGATCCACGAGGCGTTCACGCTGGGCTAAGCTCGGAGATGCGGTGCGCCGCTCGAACCTGATCTGCGACGCCTATGGTCGTCTTTTCCACCGGCTACGGTGCATGCCCGTCCGCTCGCAGCAGGTCTAGGTGTCGAAGCTATGAAGGTTGTTCATCCGGGCCGGGACTGAGAGGCTGGGGTTGCGAAGCTCCAACTCTTGCACCGGAGGTCCCCGGATGAACGTCCATCAGAATGCCCGTCTGACGCCTTCGGGTCGAGCGCTGCTTGCGGAGCGTGTCGAGCGGGGTTGGCCGCAGACAAGACTGGAAGGCGTTGCTGCGCAGGGTAAGCGTCCGCTTGCCGCTGCCAGCCGCGATCGTCGCATAGCCCCTCCCCCCGCTCCGGGAGAGGCTGCAATGCTCCTCGGCTATCATCACGAGGATATCGGCGTCCGCAAGCGCAATGCTGTCCTGAGAGCTCACGACACGGCCCTCCCATAGTGAACCGGGTCGGAAGCGCCGCGGATGGTGCGCCAGGTGGCGGGGAACGTGTCGATGTCCATGGCCTGTCCTTTTCGATGGAAGATGAAGGGCCCGGGGCCGTCATGGGCTTGTCCGGTCGGGTGACGGTGCGACGAGGGTCATTCGGCGTCCTCCGGACGCGCACCGTATCGCGCTGACATCGCGCTTCCTGTCGCTGGCACGGCGCCACCTCCTGGAGCTGGCTCGTCATGGCGAGGTCATGGACGAGATGTCGGCGAGCCTGCTCACCGATAATCTCTGCAATCTGATCGGGCTGTCGAGCGATGCCGACGGTCCCCGCCCCGATCGTCTGCATGAGGCGATCCTCGCCTTCTGCCGCGGGCGGCTCGGCGACGAGACGCTGTCGCCTGGTGTCGTGGCGGCGCATTTCAACATCTCGCTGCGCACGCTGCATGCACGCTTTGCCGCATCGGGCCAGAGCTTCGGGCGCTGGCTCCTGGCGACGCGGCTGGAGGAGAGCCGCCGCGCCCTGCTCGACCCGCGCCGTGCCGCCGAGGGCATCGCCTCCATCGCCTATTCGGTCGGCTTCAACGACCTGTCGGCTTTCAACCGGGCCTTCCGCAACCGCTTCGGCGTCGCACCGCGGCAACGTCGAAGCAGAGATCGCGCTTAAACCATGTCGACGGTGCGCCAATTCCGGACATTGCATGATTGGCCGGAAGCGGAAGTATGCGCGGTCCTTGCAACTACCAGAGGACCAGCTGACCTCGATTGTAGCAGCTCGTTGCTAGCGCTGGCGATTAGCCGTTGGTTCGCCTTGTGACCTGCCCTCGTAGGTCCGAAGTCCGGCGCTGCAACTGCCCGAACGAGACGATCTCGCCGGCGATCGCGCTGGCGGCAACAGTCGGCGGGCTTGCGAGCCAAACCTTGCCGGGCCCCGAGCGGCCGGGGAAATTGCGGTTGATCGCGCTGATCGTCATTTCCTCCGCTTGCGACGACACCCCCGGCCCGCATTGCGCGCAGGCGCCGCAGGCGGGATTCAGGATCTGGGCGCCGACGCGCCTGAACGTGTCGAGATAGCCACGCTCCTCGCAGTAGCGCCGCACGGCAACGGTGCCGAACTGCAGATAGAAGGTGACGTTGTCCGGTACCTTCAGCCCGCGCGCGGCCGCCCAGGCCAGAACCTCGTGATACTGGTCGAAATCCTCGCGCTTGCCGGCCGTGCAGGAGCCGCCATAGGCGATGCCGATCGGGACGGGGGCGGCGAGCCCGTCGCATGGGACGCCGTTGCCGGGATCGCCGGGGGCCGCGAGCATCGGTGTCAAGGCCGAACAGTCCAGCGTCAGCTCGGCGGCATAGGGGGCGCCCGGATCGCTCGCCATCCAATCCTCGATCACGACATCGACCTGGCGCCGCTCGCGGATGAAGCGGGCTGTCTCTGCATCGGGCGCGACGATTCCGCTGAAGCCACCGAGCTCGGCTGTCATGTTGGTCAGTGTCGCGCGTTCATCGATCGACATCGCCGACACGACCGGCCCGGCGAATTCGAAGACGCGGCCCAGTCCGAGGCCGGCTCGGATCCGCGGCTCGGCGAGCAGCTTCAGGACGACGTCCTTGGCGGTTATGCCGGCGGGCAAGCTGCCCTCGAGGCGGATCAGGAGCGATTCCGGCACGGTGAGCCGGACCGCGCCGGTCATGAACGCATTGGCCATGTCGGTCGTGCCGACGCCGAAAGCGAGACAACCCAGCGCGCCGGAATGCGGGGTGTGTGAATCGGTACCGACGCAGATCTCGCCGGGAACGGCATAGGTTTCCGCCATCAGCGCATGCGAGATGCCTTCCGAGCCGTCCTCGCCGACGAGATAGCCATGGTCCTTCAGGCCGTAGTCGCGGGAGAAGGCGCGATGCCCTTCCGAGAGTCGGCGGATCGCCGGCAGCAGATTCTGCCGCTGATGGGTCGGCGAGCGATGCGCATAGGCGTTGTGATCCTCGAAGCAGAGGATCGTGTCCGGCTCGTGCAAGGCGAGCGGCCGGCCATAGCAGCGATGCAGCATATGCGCCGCCATTGCCGTGTAGATTTCGTGGATGAAGCGAAAGCGGGCCTTCACGAAGCCGCCGCTGCCCGGCTCGGCGGCCCATCGGCGGCCAGGCTCGGAGAGGAGATGGCGCGCGATGATCTTCTGAGTGAGTGTTTGCGGCCCCGTGCCGTCTGGTAACGGCGCTGGCTTCGCAGCGAAGAGGTGGGCCCTGCCATACTCGAGCAGGCCGCCGCCGGCGAGAATTCGGGCCGCCAGCTCGTCGCGTCCCTGCAGCAGATCGGCGAGCGGAATGGCTTCGCCGGCCCGGATGCGGTCGAGCAGGCCAAAATCGGTCGAGGTGAACAGCCCGATATTGTCGCAGTTCTGGCGGTAGATCCGCTCGAAGCTCTCGGCGATGACGAGCCTGATCCCGGCCGCGCGCTCGGCCAGGGGCGCATGCTCGCGCGACGAGCCCTTGCCGTAGCGGCGGCCGGCGACGAGCACGCCGAAGCCGCCGAGACGCAGGCCGTCGAGCGGAATCGGGTTGCTCTCGCCGGCGCGATAGCCGGTATGGGCGTGCCGGCCGATCTCGTCGTCGAAATGCACCAGCGAGGGCAGCGGCGTGATCTCGTCGGTCGAGACGTCGTCGCGCAGCAGACCCGCGGTGGCGCGGTCGAGTTCCTCGCCCTGCAGCTGCCGGCGGACGACCCCGGCATCGGCCGACAGGAACAGCACCCGGCCGTCGAAGCGGATCGACTGCATGACCGGTCAGGCCTGGGCTTCGAATTGCGGCTGCCAGCGCAGCAGATAGCGCTGCAACTGCCGCACGATGGTCGCGAGCAGGATGCCGACGACCATCATCGCGAAGATCGCGACCATCATCTCGGCGGCGTTGGCTCGCGCCTCGGCCTCGATGATCAGCTTGCCGAGGCCGCGCTCGGCCCCGATGAACTCGCCGACGATGACGCCGATCAGCGCGAAGGACACCGCCGGCGTCAGCGAGGCGAACACCCAGGCCAGCGCCGAGGGGATCACGACCGTGCGCAGCACCGTCATCTCGGAAGCACCGAGCAGACGCGCCGCGGCGATCTGGTCGCGGTCGACGGCGCGCGTGCCCTCGAAGGTGTTGAAGAAGACCACGAAGAACACGACGATCCAGGCGGTGACGATCTTCGACATGTCGCCGAGCCCGAACATCAGGATGATCAGCGGCACCAGCGCAATGCGCGGGATCGAATTCATCGCCACGACATAGGGCTGGAAGATGCGTGAGAGATAATCGGAGCGCCCGAGGATCAGCCCGCAGGCCACGCCGGAGACGGTGCCGAAGACGAAGCCCCACCACATGTTCTTGAGCGTGACCAGCAGCGCCAGCCAGAGATTATTGTCGTTGCGGGCGAGGCAGGCGCCGAAGCCGGCCGCATCGCCGAGGCAGCTCAGCTTCAGGAAGCTCGTCCAGATCATCGACGGCTTCGAGATGAAATAAGGGTCGAGGATGCCCGGCACGAGCGGTTTCAGCGCAGCGATGGCGCGCAGGCTCCAGCCCCATTCCCAGATCGAGAGGACGACGACCAGGATCGCGACCTGCCAGGCGACGACCTTTGCGGAGGATTGCTTCATCGGTTCACTCCGCCTTGGTTCGCCTGAACTCTTCGCCGAGCGAATGCCAGATATGGGAGTAGAGCCTGCCGAACTCGGCGCTCTCGCGCAGCGAGACGGCGTCGCGCGGCCGGGCGAACGGCACCTCGAAATCCTCCTTGAGCCGGCCGGGCCGGGCCGAGAGCAGGATGATCCGGCTCGCCAGGGTCAGCGCCTCGCCGAGGTCATGGGTCACGAACAGCACGGTCTGGCGCTCGCGCTCCCAGATATCGAGCAGCGTCTTGTGCATTTCGAGCTTGGTGTGCGTGTCGAGCGCCCCGAACGGCTCGTCCATCAGCAGGATCTCGGGCTCCATGATCAGCGTGCGCATCAGCGCGACGCGCTGGCGCATGCCGCCCGACAGCATGCGCGGGAACTTCGCGCCGAAGCCGCCGAGCCCCGCAGTCTCGATCGCTCGCGCGACCTTGGCCTTGCGCTCGGCCTTGTCCACGCCGGCGATTTCGAGCCCGTAGCCGATATTGGCTTCGACCGTCCGCCACGGGAACACGGTGTCGCGCTGGAAGACGTAGCCGACCTTGCGGTTGACGTCGCCGTGCCGGACTTCGTCCGCATCGATGGCGATATGCCCGCTGCTGCGCGGGATCAGGCCCGCGACCATGTTGAGGATCGTGCTCTTGCCGCAGCCGGACGGGCCGAGCAGGGCGACGAACTCGCCCTGTTTCACCTCGAAGGAGACATCGTCCACCGCCTTGACCCCGGCTTCGCCGGAGCCATAGCGCTTGTCGAGATTGCGGACGGTGATGCGGATGCGTTCTTGCGCCGGCTCTGCCTGCGCGAGCGGGGTGTCGAGCCGGGTGCGTTGAGCCAGCGCCATGACCGGGCTCACCCGAACTTGGCGCGTGCGGCTTCGAGGAACGTCATGTCGACGATGTCCTCGAACTTTGCCGGCGGGATGTCGGTGCCCTGGCGATACCAGACCTTGCCGCCGCGCTCGAAGGAGGCTTTGTCGATGCGCCCGTCATACTCCCAGGTCTGCTTGTCGAAGCCGAGCTCCGCTTTGACCGCATTGGGATCCTGGCCGCTGTAGAGCTTCTCGCCCACCAGCGCGTAGACCTCCTCGATCGGGGTCGCCTTGACCCATTTCATCCCCTGATACATCGCGTTGACGAAGGCTTGGACCGTGGCCTTCTCCTGCTCGCAGGTTTCCGTCAGCGCATAGAGGACGAGGACGGGCACGGTGCCGCCATAGGCGGAGACGAAGACGCCAGGCTTTGAGGTGTCGAAGATCGCCTTGCCGAAGCCTTTCGCCTCCGACTCGACCACCCAGCCGGGAGGGGCAATGATCGCATCGAACTGCTTGGTCTCCAGCCCCGGCAACATGGTGTTCAGCCCGCCACCGGCAACCCAGGTCACCTTGTCGCCCAATCCCTTCGACTCGAAATTGTAGGTCCCATACATCCAGGTACCGGAGCCGATCGCTGTCGCGGCGATCACGGGCTTGCCACCATTCGGCCGCTTGTAGGCCGCGAGCTTCTCGACGCTGTCGATGCCCGCATCGAACAGGTCCTTGCGGACGACGACATTGGCGATCGATGAGATCATCTGCGTCGCCATGATGATCTTGCAGGGTTTGCCGCGCGTCGAGAGTTGCAGCGGGTGGCTGGCGTCGCCATGGGCGAACAGCGCCTGGCCGGCCGCCAGCGTCTGGCGGCCATGGGTGCCGGCGTTGCCGACAACCAGCTTGAGATCGAGCTTCTCGGCCTTGAAGAAGCCGCGCGCCTCGGCGATCGCTCCGAGGGCATAGACGGGTGTCTGCGGCCCATAAGCGAGCGAGGCTGTCGCCGATTGGGCGCCTGCCGCGGCGGGAATGAGGCCGGCCATTGCGAATGAACCGCCCCCCGCCAGCAGGTCTCGACGTGTGATCTTCATGGCGTCCTCCCTGGACATTGTCAGTTCGCGGTGCCGGTTTTCCGGTCTTGCAGTTCGGCCAGCACCTCTTCGGTGTGCTGGCCGATCATGGGTGGATCGCGGCGCTTGGTCAGGCGGCTGCCGTCGAAGGTGAAGGGCAGCGCCGGCGTCTTGACGGTGCGCCCGTCGTTCAAGGTCAGCTCAAGCAGCCCCTGCGAGGCGTTGAGATGCGGATCGTCGAACAGGTCGCCCGGCGTGTTGACCGGCGCGAAGGGCAGTTCCAGCCGCTCCAGGATGGTGCTGATCTCGGCTAGGTCGTAGCCCGCCACGATCGACCTGATCTCGGGGATGATCCAGCCGCGATTGTCGACGCGGCCCTGGCTGGTCGCGAGCCGCGGGTCACCAAGCCAAGCTTCGCGGCCAAAGGCGCGGCAGAAGCCTTCCCAATGTTCCTCGCCGACGATCGAGATGAAGATCTTGTCGCCGCTCTTCGTGTCGAACAGGTCGTAGACCGGCCAGGGCGATTCCTTCACCGACCACGGAACGGAGCGCTCGCCCGTGACGCTTTCGAACATCATCGCCTGCGCCATCAGGAAGACATTGTTCTCGAACAGCGCGCTCTGGATGTAAGCCCCTTTGCCAGTGCGCTCGCGCTGGGCCAGCGCCGCCTGGATCGCGATGACCCCGAACATGCCGCCCATGATGTCGTTGACGGAGGCGCCGGCGCGCATCGGCTTGCCGGGAAGCCCCGTCATATAGGCGAGGCCCCCCATCATCTGGACGACCTCGTCGAGCGCGAGGCGGTTCTCGTAAGGGCCCGGCAGGTAGCCCTTCAATGAGCAATAGATCAGGCGGGGCGCGTCGGGGGCGAGCGTCTCGTAGTCGAGGCCGTATCGGGCCAGCAGCCCCGGGCGGAAATTCTCGATCAGCACGTCGGCGCGCACGATTAGCTCGCGGGCGGTCTCGCGCCCCTCAGGCGTCGCCGTGTCGATGACGACGCTGCGCTTGTTGCGGCTATAGGTGTTGAAGAAGCCGGAGGCGACGCTCTTGAAGAAGCGTGTCCGGTCGCCCTTGGGCGGCTCGACCTTGATCACGTCGGCGCCGAGATCGGCGAGGATCATCCCGCAGGATGGCCCCATCACCATTTGCGAGAACTCGATGACCCGGACCCCTTCGAGCGGCAGCGGGTTCACGCGGCCACCCCATAGACCTTCGGCAGCCCGGCCTCGCGGACATGGCTGCGGATACGTTCCTCCGGCAGGGCTGCGGCGAGTATTTCGGTGGCCGCGAGCAGGTGTTCGAGATCGATCCCGGTCCGCAGGCCCATCTGCTCGAGCATGAAGACCAGATCCTCGGTCGCGATGTTGCCGGAGGCGCCGGGCGCGAAGGGGCAACCGCCGAGCCCGCCGCAGGCAGCGTCGAAGCTGGTGACGCCGGCCTCTAGTCCCGCCAGCACATTGGCGAGGCCGAGCCCCATCGTGTCGTGGAAATGCAGCCGGATCGGCATCTCCGGGCCGACCGCGCTGCGGACGGCCTTGACGAGCGAACGGACGAGCCGCGGATCGGCGTAGCCGACCGTGTCGGCGAGGCCGATCTCGTCGACGCCGCGCCGAGCCAGCGCTTCGGCGACCTGGCAGACATCGCGTTCGGCGACACGGCCTTCGAGCGAGCAGCCGAAAGCGGTCGGGATGCCGCCCATCACATGCGGTGCTTTGGCCTGTTGCTTCGCCTGCGCGACGATGGCGCCGACGATCTCCGCCTGTTCCTCGCGGGTGCGCCGCGTATTGGCCATGCTGTGGCTGTGGCTGGCGGAGACGATGCAGTAGAGCATCTGGGCTCCGGCCGAGATCGCACGCTCGGCGCCCTTGGCGTTCGGCACCAGCGCGCCGACCCGCCATTGCGCGCTGACCGCGCGCGCGGTTTGCACAAGTTCCGCTGCATCGGCGAATTGCGGGAAGGCCTGTGGTGGCACGAAGCTGGTCGCGTCGATCTCGCCGAAGCCGCACCGCGCCAGCGCCTCGATCCACTCCCGCTTCGTTTGCGTCGGCATCACCTGCCGCACCAGTTGCAGCCCGTCGCGGGGGCCGACCTCGCAGATTTGGACGTCGCGCATAGCCTACCCTGAGCGTTATTTTGTCATTTGTTGCTATAAAGTACAAAATCTGCGATTGGATTGTCAATCGCCGTCCGGGGCATAGAGTCCCGCGCAGGCATCGTGGCGGGCAGGGCATGGACGAAGGGATTTCGACTTCGGCAAAGACGATCGAGCTCGCGGGCCAGATCATCGAAATCGCCCGCAGCGAGAACATCCGGTGCGGCGAGCGGCTGTTCGAGCATCGACTCGCCAATCGCCTTGGCATGTCGCGCGGCCCGGTCCGAGCCGCCTTGCGCTCGCTTGCCGAGGCCGGGCTGGCGGAAGCGGTTCCGAACAAGGGTTTCGTCCTGACCCAAAGCCTCGACTCGGACATCGCGCTGAAGGCGCTGAACGCCGGCGACCGGAGCGAGACCCACTACCTCGCGATCGCCAAGGACCGGCTCGAAGGGCGCGTGCCCGATGTCGTCAGCGAGGCCGAGCTGATGCGCCGCTACGGCCTGAAGCGGGCGGAGCTGTTGCGCTTGCTCGACCGGATCGCGGCAGAGGGCTGGGTCGAACGGTTGCGCGGCTATGGCTGGCGCTTCACCCAGACCCTCAACAGCCCCCTCGCTTACGCCCAGACCGGGCGCCTGCGCATGATGATCGAGCCTGGCGGCATCCTTGAGCCGACATTCCGGTGGAACGCCGAGCTGATGGCCCCGGTGCGGGAGCACCAGGAGCGCGTGCGCAAGGATGGCCTCAAGGTCTTCACCCTATCGGAGATGTTCCGCTTCGGCTGCGAGGTGCACGAAGCCATCGCGGAATGCTCCGGCAATGCCTTCTTGCTGGACGCGCTACGTCGGCTCAACCGGATCCGGCGGCTGTTCGCCTATCGCTTCATTCCCGATTTGGAGATGGTTGAGCGGCACACGCAGGAGCATCTCCAGATCCTCGACCTGCTCGAACGCGACGACCGCGAGCAGGCCGCCGCGCTCATGCGGGCCCATCTCCACTGGAGCGGTGGCGGCGACCAGATCAGCTAGCGATTAAAACGGTTGGCCTGCGCCAGAAACCGACATTCGAAGTGGGTCGGAAAGCGGACGTTGGATGGTCAGAGCTATCTCCGTCAGCTGTCGATCCGTAGCTGCCCTTGCGAGTGTCCGTCTGCGGGGATGAGCCCTTGCACTTCTGCCTGCGTTTTCGTTTCCTCAATGGCAAGCAAGCGTGCCCTCTCCTCGGCCCGCCAAGACAAGCGCCCGTAATCGATGTCAATAGCGTTCTCGAACTTCGCAAGGTCGAATCCGAGAACCTTCAATCCACGCCTGAGCCGGAAGCGGGCGAAGCCGTCCAGGATATTCTGAAAGCCGAACTTGGGTTTCTGTTGGATCTCGCGGATCGTATGGTACAGACCGATGAGGATCAGCACCGCACCGCCGCCCCAGGCGAGCGCTCGGGGTAGCCCGACGGTCGCGCGCCATGTCCCGACGGCCGCAACGGCAACGATTGTCCATGTCATTACGCGCTCAAGACTTGCTGCGGAGGCATTAGTTCGCCTTAGGAGTCCTTCAACGCGTTCAACCTCAGCGCGACGGGAGGCTTCGGCATCGGCTTTCAGCTGTCTGCGTTGCTCTCTGAGCTCTTCGAGTTCGGCATCGCGCCGGGCCAATCCCGCATGGGCCTCCGCGAGTTTGGTCGCGGATGCCTCCCTGATCTCCTTTTTTTCCTGGCCGTGACGCTGAGCGGTGGCCCTGAGCTTGAACCGGGAGCGGCGCTCCAACGGTGATGCCTGGCGCAGCGAACTCGCCAAGGTCGAGAAGCAGATCGCTGGGATCGTCGAGGCAATCGCCGACGGCATGTACCATCCGTCGATGAAGCAGAAGATGAGCGGGCTTGAAGCCCGCAAGATCGAGCCGACCGCTCTGCTGGCGGATGAACCTGCAGATCAGCCCGACCAGTTGCCGAACGCAGCCGCGGTCTACGCACAGAAGATCGCCAAGTTGACCGAAGCGCTGAACGAGCCCGCCGCTCGGCCAGAGGCGGGCGGGAGCGATGCGGGTGCTGATCGCGGCGATCGTGCTGACGCCGGGGTCGACGCGCGGCGAGGTCTTCGCGACGCTGTACGAAGAACTGAGCACGATCCTTGAGTGGACGGAGCGGCAAGCGGTTGGAAGGCTGCTAGAACGACAAAACCCGCCGCTGGAGCGACGGGTGTTGTTGATTTGGTTGCGGGGGCCAGATTTGAACTGACGACCTTCAGGTTATGAGCCTGACGAGCTACCGGGCTGCTCCACCCCGCGTCAATGATTTGGCCTTTGGCGTCCTGGATGGGCGATGCGGCCTGTCCTGG